>CAYSPQ010000084.1:0-6712 GCA_964432965.1 uncultured Desulfohalobiaceae bacterium | reverse complement strand
AGAAAGCTTTCTCACGCCTGAGGGCGCCTGTATCGCTCGGTCCTTCCTCCAAATGGTCCAAAACCACCGGGAGGCAAGAAATGCATGAGCTGCTGGAGCAAAGAGGCCCCATAATTGAGGTGCCCAGCTACAACATCGACCTGCGGGGCTCCTTTTTCGACCTTGCTGCCTGTTTTGCTTCACAGCAAGGCACCGTTTTCCTGCCCAGTTGCGGGTCCAAGGACAGCTCGCTCCATAGCTTCCTGGCTTTATCTCCCTGGCTGACCCTGAAATCCAAAGGGAATCGGGTCAGACTGGAGATGGACGGAGAGAGCGCAAACTACAGCATGGATCCCTTCAGCGCAGTACACAACATTTTACAATACTATACACTTCCCGGAGATGAAAAACATCTTCCCCTTTCCGGTCTCTTCGGATACTTGTCCTACGATCTGAAGGATCGGCTGGAAAATCTGCCCAGAACAGCTGTTGACGACTTGAACCTGCCGGAGATGCTTCTCTGCGCTCCGGGAATCCTTTTGGAACACAGGGCTGGGGCAAACAGGGCCACACTGCGCATACCCCTTCGTCGCGGCGATCCCCAAGGTAGGATCAAGAGCTTGTGGCAATGGTTCCAGGCAAGGCGGGAACAAGAAAGGATCTTGCGGAAGGAACACTCTTCCGCCCTCTCTCCCCTTCTCCACTCCAACTTCACCCGCAGGGGCTACCTGAACGCTGTGGAGAACATCCGGGAATACATTCGCAGCGGACATATATATCAAGCCAATCTGTCCCAGCGTTTCTCCGCGGAAAACAATCTGGAGGGCTTCTCCGCTTTCCGGGAGTTGTTCGCCGCCAACCCCGCTCCCTTCTTTGCCTATATCCGGGCTGAAGACCATCAAATCCTTTCCACCTCACCGGAACGCTTTCTGGCCAGACGCGGCAGCTCTGTGGAGTCCCGGCCCATCAAGGGAACTAGACCCAGGGGACAGGACAGGGCAACAGACAGCAGTCTTGCCCAAGAGCTGCAGAACAGCGAAAAGGATCAGGCCGAGCTCTCCATGATAGTGGACCTGGTGCGCAACGACCTGGGTCGGGTATGTGCTACCGGAAGTGTCCGGGTGGAGGAGCACAAAAGATTGGAGTCCTATGCCAACGTGCATCATCTGCTTTCCGTAATCACCGGAGAGCTTGCCCCGGGAAGGGAAAGCACAGACCTGCTGCGAGCCGCTTTCCCCGGGGGTTCCATCACCGGATGCCCCAAGGTCCGGGCCATGGAGATAATCGACGAGCTGGAGCCTTGCAGAAGGCACGTGTACACCGGAAGCATCGGGTACCTTGGTTTCAATCCCTGTCTGGATCTTTCCATAGCCATCCGCACCGTTACCCTGCTGCGGGACACCCTGATCTATTCCGTGGGCGGTGGCATAGTTCTGGATTCGGATCCAGAGGCGGAATACGAGGAAACCATACACAAGGGACGCACCATGCGGGAGAGACTCGTGGGGCAAGCAAGCCAAAACTCCACCCCCGGGGAAGGCTTTATCTGGATCAACGGCGGCTTGGCTCCACACAGCGAGGCATCGGCACTGGCCCGAACACCGGGGTTTCAATACGGGGCCGGAGTGTTCGAGACCCTGCGGGCGGAAAAAGGCAATCCCTTTTTTCTTTCGGAACACATACAGCGCATGGAACACTCCTGGCAGCAGCTCTTCCGTACTCCTCCGCCCTCACCGGACTGGGCGGAGATAATCCGCCTTGTTCTGCGGGCAAATGGACTCCTAAACAGCACTGCCGCGATAAAGCTCCTCCTGGCCAAGGGCAGCAGACAGTCGCCCCCCTTCGACGACACCATAATGGTTCAGGCAACCCCTTATACCGATAGACTGGAAAGGCTAGGCAAGGAAGGGCTGAGCCTGAGTACCTACCCGGAGCCGAGACAGAGCCCTTTGGCGGACCACAAGACCCTGAATCACCTCTATTACGACCTGGCCGGGAGCTGGGCCCAGAGGCAAGGCGCGGACGAGGCCCTGATATTGAACCCGGACGGCTCTGTCTCGGAGACTAACAGCGCCAACCTGCTACTCCTGTCCGGCAAAAATGTTTTTCTACCCTGTTCTGACCACGTATTGCCCGGCATTACATGTGAGCAGATATGCGGCCTCCTGACCGGACTGGGCTACACCATGCAGAGAAAGACCCTGTTTCCCCGCGACCTGTGGCGGGCTGACGCGGTGCTTCTCACCAACTCCCTCATGGGGGTGGTCAGTTGCGAAGAGATAGACGGCGTGTCCCTATGCCAGGGGAGAGATATCGTCACAAGGCTAACTCGCCTTCTATTCCAAAAGCAGGAGGAATAAACGCACACGCATCCTCACATATAAGAAAGCGAAAGACACTCTGTTTCCACACTTCCACTTGACCCGGTGCTTTTTATGGGCGTATATTGGATAACTTAAGATCTTCGGTTCCCTCTCAAAAGGCCAACGAGCAAGATTGTTCTATGCGCATTCTTATACTCGGGGCCGGAGCCCTGGGAAGCCTGATCGGGGCCGGCCTGCACCGCTATGGATACCCTGTTGTGCTCTACAGCACCAACAGGGCTCACATAAGCGCCATCTCGGACAAAGGCCTTGTTCTGGAAAAGTTGAGCGGTGAGGAGGTAGTCCTGCACCCGCCTGCCTGTGCAGATATAGATGAGCTTCCCTGGATTCCGGAGCTGGTTCTAACCCTGGTCAAATCCCGCAACACCACCGATGCCGTGCGCTACGCTCTCCCGGCCTGTTCAATAAACACCAGTTTCCTTACTCTGCAAAACGGAATCGGCAATGCTGAAGCCATTCGTCACCTGGTGGGCGGAGACCGAGTATTGGCCGGAACCACCGCCCAGGGAGCGACCCTGGTGGGTCCGGGCAGGGTTCGCCACGGCGGACAAGGCCCCACCCATATTGGTCGTCCCGGAGCCAATGCCGATGATCTGGCCCTCCAAACAGCGAAGATCCTGGATTCTGCAGGCTTTCCCTGCCAGACCACGAACGAGGTGGATCATCTGATCTGGAAAAAGCTTCTGGTGAATGTGGGAATCAACGCCATCACCGCCGTGGCCCGAGTACCCAACGGCTGGATTGCGGACAATCCCTCGGCAGGGGAGCTGGCCGAGCAAGCGGTCGTGGAGGCCCGTGAGGTGGCAGCACGCTACGGATTTTCCTTTGCCGGGGAGGTGGCCCAAGAAGTGCTGCAGGTTGCGGACAGGACCCGGAGCAACCATTCCTCCATGTACCAGGATGTGGCTGCCGGCAAGCCCTCGGAAATAGAGGCCATAAACGGGGCAGTGGAAAAGATGGCTCGTGCATGCGACATGCAGGTTCCGGTAAACTGGGCTCTTACCCGCCTCATCCGCCTCATGGACGCGGTGAACGCCCAAGAAGGAGGGAGAAATGAGTGAACGGATCACAGCTCCTCAAATAACTGCAAGCAAGGGAGAGCGCAAGCTCACCATGCTCACCGCTTACGACTACCCTACAGCCAAGCTTTTGGATCAAAGCGGCATCGACATGCTTCTGGTGGGGGACTCTCTGGCCATGGCGGTGCTGGGACACGAGGACACTCTGAGCGTGGGAATGCAGGAGATGCTTCACCACACCAAAGCGGTGAGCGCGGCAGCGGGAAGGTCCCTGGTCATAGGGGACATGCCCTTTCTATCCTACCAGACCAGCGTGGAGCAGGCGGTTTACAACGCGGGCAGGTTCCTCAAGGAGGGGCGGGCCCAGGCAATCAAGCTGGAAGGCGGCAGCTCCGTGCTGCCCCAGATCGAAGCCATTATCGCCGCCGGAATCCCTGTACAGGGCCACCTGGGGCTCACTCCACAGAGCGCGGCGCAACTGGGAGGCTTCAAGGTGCAGGCCAGGACCGCGGAAACCGCCCAAAAGCTGATCCATGAGGCAAAGGCCCTGGCCGAGGCCGGTTGCTTCAGCATAGTGCTCGAGGCGGTGCCTGCGGAAATTGCGGAAAAAGTAGCCCAAGAGGTGCGTGTTCCGATTATCGGGATAGGAGCGGGAGCGGGCTGCGACGGCCAAGTCCTGGTGTTCCAGGATCTGGTGGGCATGTTCCAGCGCTTTGTCCCCAAATTCGTAAAGCAGTACGAGCAGATAGCTGACCGCATCCTGGAGGCTGTTTCCCAATTCAAGTCCGAAGTGGAAAGCGGGGCCTTTCCCGGAAAGGAGCACTCCTTTCTGCTCCCGGAATCGGAGAGAAACAAATTGTAGTTTCCCGACCTGGACAGACCCTTGCTTTCAGCTCTCTTTATGGGAAACCTCCTGCATATTCTGCCCATCCACAGAAACATGACCAAAGACTGGCATCTTACATGCGCCGAAGCGAAATATACTCATTTGCCGGCGCCTTGCCCCGCTATCCCAACGTGCTGGGCAAGGAACGCTTCTTCAACGCCGCTGTCCTGATCCCCTTGCTGGAACAACATGGTGAGCTGCACTTCATTTTCCAGAAAAGGGCCTCCCACATCCGCCAGGGAGGAGAAGTATCCTTTCCCGGCGGAGAGCACGATCCGGGCCAAGAGGAGAGGTGCCAGGAAACCGCCCTCAGGGAGACCGAGGAGGAGCTGGGACTGCACAGGGAAAGGATCTCTATTCTGGGCCGCCTGGACACCCTGGTCTCACCCCGGGGAATCACTGTGGAAAGCTTTCCCGCCCAAGTTCACATCCGCAGTCTGGAGGAACTGGCACCAGATCCCCAAGAAGTAGAGAGATTGTTCACTCTCCCCGTCTCCTGGTTCGAGGCGAATGATCCGGAAATCTACTGGCTGGACCTGGAAATACAACCCTACCTCACGGACGCAAAGGGGAACACGGTCAGCATGCTGCCGGTGCAGGAACTGGGCTTGCCCCAGTATTATGCGGGCACCTGGAAGGGTCTGCAGCACAGAGTGCTGATCTACCACAGCCCGGAAGAAATAGTTTGGGGGCTCACAGCGGATCTGATCCAGGAGGTTATAAGCCGCCTCCAACTGGCGCGAAGAGCCAGGTAGAACCACCTCACTCCTTGCTCGCCTCGATGCAGGCGTAGGCATTGTGGTTGTGGATGGACTCGAAGCTGTCCACTTCGGCCTTGAACCACCTGACCTGCCTCTTTTCATTCATGCGATTGGCCACGTTGCGCACCACATCCTCCACGAAGGCCGGATTGGCGAAAGCCTGCTCGGTCACCCCCTTTTCGTCCTCCCGCTTCAGCAGGGAATGAACCGGGGTAGAAGCGGATTCCTGCGCGATCTCTATAAGGTCCTCCAGCCACAGCATGCCTGTAAAGCCTGACTGGATGGTTATCAAAGCCCGCTGACTGTGAGCTCCTTGGTCGCTTATGGCCAAGGAACAGGGACAGACAGTCATAACCGGCACGTTCACTTCCAGGCTCATACTCGGCCCGCCCGCCTCCAGCTCTCCGGAGAAGGCGCACTCGTAGTCCACCAAGCCGGGACTATTGCTGACCGGTGCGCACAGCTCCAAAAAAAAGGGAAAGCGAAAAGTCAGATGGGAACGACGTGCGTTCAGCCTGTATTGAACTTCGCTCAAAAGCTGGGTGAAGCTCTCGTAGTCCAAGATACCGGACCAATCCTGAAGGGCCTCCACAAAACGGCTCATGTGAGTGCCTTTGGACTCGGCGGGAAGATCCACGTAGAGGTCGGTGCGGGCCACGGTATTCTGCTTGCCGTTGCCCTTGTTGCGCACAACCAGGGGGTAACGCAGATTTCTTACCCCTACGCGATCTATGGATATGGTGACCTCCGAGGGAGTATTCTGTACATCCTGCATCAGCTCAGTTCCTTGCCTGTGGTGGACAAACTGAGTTTACCGTGCTTGATGCCGCGAGTGGAAGTAAGACGCCTGGAAATATCGTTGACATCCTTGACCGGTCCCTTGAGCACTAGCACCTCCATGCAGTTGCGATGATCGATGTGCACGTGCAGGGTGGAAATGATCAGATCCAGGGCGCTGTGCTGTATCTCGATCATTTTCTGGGCCAAGTCGCTTTGATGGTGATCGTAGACAAGGGTCAAGGTGCCAGCAACTTCCCGATTCTGATCCCGCCATTCCTTCTGGACCAACTCGTTGCGTATAAGGTCGCGAATCGCCTCGGAGCGGGCAGAGTAGTTCCTCTCCTCGCAGAGCCGGTCAAACTTCTCCAGCAAATCAGAGTCCAAGGATATGCCAAAGCGTATAGTCTGTCCCACTCATTCTCCCCTGCTTCTATTTTTCCGGGTGAAACGATACATTTTTTTACAGTACCTGGGCGGAGATTGTCCATATCCTATCCCGGGACAAAAACTTACTGCCTTGGTAACGAGCCCTGTCGGGCCTGTACGGAATCGCTCTCACAGGTTCTAAAAAGATTTCCTTTTGTTCTAGTAGCATAACACTTCCCAAACCTTCCCCGAATAACAAAAATTTTTTCTTGTATTAACTTTTTTTAAAGTGGTATTGAACATTTTCTTCAAGCTAGTTAAAATTAAAAAATACTGTCATAGCGATATACCAGCGGCTATAGACAGATCCATCATTTCGCCTAGCTAATCAGGAAGTTAGGGGCATCACCTGAAGCAAATCCACTCAAGGTGAGCATTTCAGGAAATTATGAGTCAGGGAGGGTATGCATGAAAAAAGAATCTCTCTTGCAGTCTTTGAGCGCTGGTGACTGTTCCCGCCGGGATTTCCTCAAGCTC
>CAYSPQ010000083.1:0-6744 GCA_964432965.1 uncultured Desulfohalobiaceae bacterium | reverse complement strand
TGATGCCGAAGAAGCCCTCTCCCTGCTTGCGGCCCTCTTCCCGCAGCTCACGCAGATCCACCGGATCCCTGTACTTGTCCTCTGTCACCCGGTCTCCGTTGTAGTACTTCATCTTCTTTATGGGGTCCTCGCAGATGCGGCTCTTGGCGTAGCGGGTAAGGACGGTGAACATGGAGACCACGTCCAGGGCGTAGGGGCCGACATGGATGTCCCCCAGATTGCTCTCGGACAGGAGCTTCTCGTAGACCCGCTTCTCGTCCTTGACCCGCAGGGGATAGGGGACCCGGACCATGTAGATGCGGTCGTGCAGGGCTGGCTCCTTCTCCTGGGCGAACTCCTCGAACTCCGGCTGGTTGGTGTGGGAGAGGATCACCGTGTCCGTATAGATCTGGGGGAAGGTGGAGCCCTGCACCTTGATCACCTGCTCCTGGGCCACGGAGATCAGGGTCCAGAGGAACTTCTTGTCGCACTTGAGCATCTCGATGAACTCGATCAGGCCCCGGTTGGCCTTCTCCAGCTCCCCGGTCAGGCTATAGCTGCGCGGGTCGGCCTTGCCGAAGCGGGCGGACTTGGCCACGTCCTCATACCCGATGAGATCGCTTATATCCTGGGACTTGGGATCGCCCGGCTGGAAGGTGGAAATGCCCACCCGCGCCTGCTCGGAGAGGGTGATCCGGACCACGGGCACGTCCTCCCACTTGACCTCCACCACATCCCCGGCCTCGTCGCGCTCGGCGAACTCCTGGAACAGCCTGTTCCTGCACTGCGGGCAGAGATCGCCCTCGATAACCACTCCCAGGGCCTCCTCGAACTGGGAACGCATGTGCCTGGGAATGAGATGCAGGGGCTCCTCGTGCAGATCGCAACCCTCGATTGCGTATACGGGAACCCTTTGGCTGTACTCCTCCAGGCCGCGCTTGAGCATGGAGGCGATACTGCTCTTGCCTCCGGCAGGAGGCCCCATGAGCAGCAGAATCCGCTTGCCGGTCTCCGTCCTTCTGGCCCCCGCGGCCAAGAACTGCATGAGCTTTTCGTGCGTCTCCTCCTGCCCGAACATATAGTCGGAGAAGAACTTGTAGCGCTTGGCGGCATCTCCCCAGCGCTCCCTTTCCGGGATGTCCTCCACACCGTAGTCCATGACCGCGTTATAGAGCCTGGCCGGTGCGAGCTGAGCAATCTCCGGATAATCCTTTACCAGCTCCAGGTATTCTCCGCAGGTCATTCTCCTGGGAAAGGCATCCTCTTCGTAGGTCTGCCTTCTCTCTTTTTGATGCTCTTGAATCAAGTTCTTGATGCGGCTCATCGAGTGAGTACCTCCTTTTCCTTTACAGAAAGATATTGTTTCTAATCTTTTACAGACTTTATCTTCTTCTTATCCCTACCTTGCACCTTTCCATCTCAAGGGCGGGAAAGGCAAAGATGCTTTTCTTGCCTTTACCAAAAGAGGCAGATGCAGGCGGATATCCATTCAGATGGCAGTCTTTCATCTGTAAACTGCACCAGAGGCACTCTGCTCAAGCGGAAGGAGAACATTACAGCACATGGAGCTACATCAACACGAGGCGGGACAACAGACGCTAACTAGCGCGGGAGAAGGCTCGGTTAGAGGGCTTCAGGAATCGCCTCCGCTGTGCCGGGCAACTGCGGGCAATCCCTCTTCCACCAGCGCAATCCGGAAAGCTCCGGCCACTGGGCTCTTGCGGGTAGGCGCTCACCGTACAGGAGTATTCATTTGCTTCAGTATAACCCAACAGCCCTCCTTGTTCAAGACCCCGAAACCACAGTTTGCCAGGAATGTACAGCCTTTCTGCCTCCAATGTGGCTTCTTAGCCGCAAATTTGCCAGCACAACTCCACCATGTTACGGCAAACATTTACAAACCAACAAAACCCCAGGACAGGGCACCCGTGGAAACGAATCCCAGCAGCGAATCCTTCCTGCGCAGCCAGGCCTTCGTGCAGTCCCTGCTGCTGGCAGGCATATTCCTGGTGCTCTTTCTTCCCCGGCTCATCCCCGCACCCTTTCTCACCTCCATAGAAGAGGAATTCGGCCTCACCCACGCGGAATCGGGCAGGATATTTCTCTATATGGCGGTGGGCTACGGGCTGGGGCTTATCTGCTCCGGTTTCGCCGCGCAAAGGCTAACCCACCGGGGTACCGTGATTCTGGCAGTCTTCGGGGTGGGAACAAGCATGCTGCTTGTGGGACTGGTGCAGCACTTCCTGCTGCTCAAGCTGATGCTGGCGCTGGTGGGAGGGTTCTGCGGCATGTACGTCCCTTCCGGCATCTCCGTGCTGACTTCCGTGGTTCCGGAAAGGCACTGGGGCAAGGGACTGGGTGTTCACGAGACCGCGCCCAACTCCAGCTTCTTTCTGGCTCCCTTGATCGCGGCTGTAGCTGGGGGAATAATCACCTGGAGACCGGTTTACGCCTCGCTGGGAGTGGCCGCTCTACTCATGGGGATTGTCTTTCTCCTGCGGGGCAGGGGAGGCAACTTTCATGGAGAGGCTCCGGGCCCCAGGATTGCCTTAAGGCTGTTCAGCCTCCCCCAGTTCTGGATCCTGGTCATCCTGTTCACTGCTGCGGCGAGCATAGCCTTCGGCAGCTACAGCATCCTTCCCCTGTATCTGGAAAGCGAGCACGGCCTCAGCCAGAGCCGAGCCAACCAGCTGCTATCCCTGTCCCGTATCCCCTGTCTGGCCATGGTCCTGGCCTCCGGATACATCCTGGACCGCATCGGATCCAAAAGGACCATACTGGCGGCACTTATAACCTCGGGCAGCATGACCGTGCTTATCGGCCTGCTGCAGGGCGTTCCGCTGCAAGCCGCAGTCCTTCTGCAGCCCCTTCTCATCGTGGCCTACTTCCCTGCCGGCTTTGCCGCCCTGTCCGACTTTTTCCATCCGGAAACCCGCAACCTGGCCATATCGCTCATCATTCCCATGTCCGCCCTGCTGGGAACCGGCGTGCTCCCGGCAGTCCTGGGATGGCTTGCGGACCTGGGGCTCTTCCCGCTAGGATTCGTGTTGCACGGAGCCGCCGTCCTGGTTGCAGCCTCTGCTGTTCGCTTCTTCTCCGCGGGAAAATAGGACAGTTACCCGCTCCTTTGCAGGAAAATGTGTTCAGCGTTTTGAGTTAGCTGAAAAACATCAGGTCGAAATCGTGGCTTAGTGTGCTGATAGCCGGTTCCAATTCACATTTTCCTGCTTCGTTGTGCCTGCTCCTGGGCAGGCATGAGGGTTTTTGGGGAAGAAACCTTGATCTGATTCCACGGATCCAGCTTGACTGGTGGGGTAAACTGGAACATGGAGGAACAGTCTATGCGCTGGGCAATACTTTTTCTTGCTTTGCTCCTTGCGGCCTGCGCCAGTGCCGTCCCCAAAAGCGAAGACAACGGAAAGAACAGGGACGAGGCCCGAAAGATGGTCAGGAGCCTGCAGGAGGTGGAGCTCGAGGTGCTGGAACAAGGCGAGGATCATGTGGTAGCCTACATCCGAGCCCAGGGCATGGCTTCCACGGGCGGCTGGAAGGACCCCCAGCTCGAGCTTGCCCGGGAACGCAGCCCCCGGGAGCCGGGCTACCGGATCTACCGCCTGACTGCCATCCCTCCGGACGGGCCGGCTACACAGGCCTTGACCCCGGTGGAGGCCACTACCACCGCCACCCTCCCGACAGAGGGCTGGCAAGGAGTGATTGTTCAGGCCCAGGAAGGAAGCATGCGTGCCACTGTGAACCAGACCGAATAACCGGAAAGGCATTCTTTCCCAAACAACAAGGGAGGAGCTGCTATGCTGACCAATTTCTTTTCCCAACTGTTCGACATGTCCTTTACCCAGTTCATCACCAACCAAGTGGTCAAGATCCTGTACATTATCGCCATTGTTTTCGGGGCCCTGGTTGCGCTCAGCATCATCATCAGCGGCCTTTCCGCAGATTCCGCGGCTATGGGATTGCTGGCCCTGATTTTCGGCCCCCTGATTGGGCTACTGTACATACTCTTTGCTCGGGTCGGGCTGGAGCTCATTATCGTGGCCTTCCGCATCGCGGAAAACACGGGCAAGCTTGTCCAGATGCAGAGCAGGGACAATTCCGATAGCTAGCCCGGCAGCCCAAATTCCACCTCACTGCGACACTTGTGGGACTCGCCCTTGACCTTGCCGGGCCTGCCCCGAGCCTGGCCAAGGGCGTTCCTTGACCCGGGGAGACAATCCTTCCCAGGACGGGACGTGTTTGCTTCGCCCCTTGGTCGCCGTCAACAAGGACAGGCACCGCTGACTAGCTGCCGCGCATTTAGCCTAGATCTGGCACAATAGAGTCGCTGCGAGTAAAAGGAGTCCTGCCATGCAGGCAATGGACGACGTGCTGCGCCACCACGAGTTCGGCACAGAGGACGAAAAGAACCGCGCCCGCCTTGCGGAGCTGGTCCTGCCCTTCAAGGAGCAGTTCGCGGAGGACTTTTACGCCATGCTTGCGGAGGACTCCTACACTGCCTCCTTCTTTCCCACCCCAGAGGCGGTAGCCAAACGCAAGAGGACCTTTCAGCAATGGCTCAGCTACATGCTCACCGACCCCTTCGATCACCGCCTGCTCCTGAAGCTGGAGCGAGTGGGCAAGACACATGTGCGCATAGGGCTGGAAGGGCATTATGTGAACTCCGCCATGGGCTTTGTCCGCCGCTACATTCAGCAGCTCCTGCACCGGGAGGTGAGCGGGGAGCGGGAGAGGAGATCCCTGCAGGAGACCATGGACAAGATCCTGGACATCGCCCTGGATGTGATGACCAGCTCCTACAGGGAGGCGGAGCTGAAAAAGGTCTTCCTCTCCAAGAGGGTGGAGTACCGGATGATAAGCTGGGCGGAGCGATGCATGCACGGCCTGAATCTGGTGCTCATGGTGGGCCTGCTGATCATGGCGGCGGGAATCACTTTTCTCCTGGTTTCGGACATCGCTCATGCCCTTACCGTAACCGTAGAGCAGGGGGTGATCAGGGCCCTGGGATCACTGCTCATCCTGTGGATGATGGTGGAGCTCCTGCACGCCCAGATCGAACAGCTTAAGGGAGGCAGGCTCCACGTGGGCATCTTCGTCAATCTGGCCCTGGTGGCCTTTATCCGCAAGATCTTCGTGGCCAGCCTGGAAGGCGAGGAGCCGGTTACTTTTGCCCTGCTCATTGCCACCCTCCTGGTTCTGGGAATCCTTTACTTCCTGCTGGGCTGGACGGAATCCAAAAGGAAATGAGCCGCGCAATGTCCGGAGCTGCAGGGGCAAGGACCAAGGCAAGAGCTTCAGATGGGCATTTCCAAGATCCCGAGCAGAATGGCCGCTGCCAAGGCCCAGACATAAAAGGAGAAGGCCTTCAATTGAGCCCGGTACAAAAAGTAGATGACCAGCTTGAGGGAAAGGATGCCCACTACAGCGGAAACAAGAAAGCCCACCGCCAGGGCGGAGAAGCTGATGGCCTGCAAGCCGCCCAGGCCGTACACCTCCGCTGCCTGCACCAAAGTGGCGGCCAGGATGGTGGGAATGGCCAGAAAAAAGCTGTACTCCGCGGCCCAGCGCCTTTTCAATCCGGCAAAGAGCCCGAAGACTATGGTCATGGCGCTGCGCGACAGACCGGGCATCAAGGCCAGTCCCTGAGCCGCGCCGATTACGGCTGCGGTTCCCGCCCCGGTCCTGCGCAGGCCCCGCTTGCGCGGAGGCAGCTTGTCCGTCCAGAACAGAAGAGCCCCGGTAAGTATCAGGGTCACCGCCACCATCCAGGGTGTGGCGAAAATGTGCTCGAAGGCGGCCTTGAAGGTGAGTCCCACCAGACCGGTGATCAGCACGGAGAGCATGCCCAGCAGGAAAAGGCGGGCGTACAGGGGCGGCCCCTGGAAACGGCCCGCGTGCGCCCATTGCCTGGCATCAGCGAGGCAGTTGCCCAGAAAGCGGCCCAGACTGGACCAGAAGACGAAGACAATGGAGACCAGAGTGCCCACATGAACCACTAGATTGAAAAGGATCATCTCCGGGCTCTCCGGGGCGGGAACGGAATGGCCCCGACCCAGGAGCCAGTGCTCCACCAGAACCATGTGGGCAGTGGAGCTAACCGGAAGGAACATGAAAACTCCCTGCACCACTCCCAGAACCGCTGCTATCCAGATTGCCATCATATTTGATATATCCGCTTTAATCACTCGTGGCTAAGGAACAAGATCCTGATCTGGTGGCCTGCTTCCGGGCACAACTCCCGCCGGAGACAAATATTGCATGCAAGACAGAAGCGAGTCCATGAGCAACAACTCCCTGGCCCCGCGCAAGGAAATCCTGGGCTGGGCCATGTACGACTTCGGCAACCAAGCCTACAACACCCTGATCATCACCGTGATCTACGGGGTGATGTTTACCCGGGTCATAGTGGGGGACGAGCCGGATTTCCGGCTGGGGAACCTGCTCTGGAGCCTCTCCCTGTGCACCAGCTATGCCCTGGTTCTGCTGCTAGCCCCCATCAGCGGGGCTATAATGGACTATACCCGGAGTAAGAAGAAGTTCCTCTTCGCCGCCTACGTGGTGACCATAACCACCACCTTTTGCCTGTACTTCGTCACCCCCGGCATGATAGCAACCGGCATGCTCCTTATCATCATCTCCAACCTGGCCTTTTCCATAGGGGAGTGCTTCATCGCCGGCTTCCTGCCCCACCTGGGGCCCAAAAAGTCCCTGGGCAAGATCTCCGGGTTCGGCTGGGCCTTCGGCTACCTGGGA
>CAYSPQ010000082.1:0-6851 GCA_964432965.1 uncultured Desulfohalobiaceae bacterium | reverse complement strand
CGCACCCTGAAAAAACACGCTCCCCAAACCCCTTTCTCTATGCTGCTTCGCGGCCAGAACCTTGTGGGATATCGCCATTATGCGGACGATGTGGCGGAAGCCTTCACGGAAAGGTGCTGCATCAATGGTATCGACGTTTTCCGGGTGTTCGACGCCCTGAACGACTTTCGCAATTTTTGGACCGTGGTCAAGGCGATTCAGCAGAACGGTAAGCACTTCCAGGGCACCATCTGCTACTCCCTGACCGAGGAGAGGATGGGAGGCCCGGTGTACAATCTGCAGTACTACCTGGACAAGGCCAAGGAATTGGAGGACATGGGAGCAGACACTATATGTATCAAGGACATGGCCGGAATCATCGAGCCCTATGACGCGTACTTCCTGATCAAGGCACTCAAGGAACAGGTGCATGCACCCATTCACTTCCACAGCCATTTCACCTCGGGCATGGCTGACCTGGCCATGCTCAAGGTCATCGAGGCTGGAGTGGACATAATCGATGTCTGCCTCTCGCCCTGGGCCTACCGCACCTCCCACCCGGCACTGGAACCCTTGGTCTCGGCCTTGCGGGGTACCAGCCGCAACCCCGGGATCGACTTGAGACAACTAACCAGGTGTTCCGAGCATTTCGTTAAAATCACCCCCAAGTACAGGCACTTGCTGGACGAGCGCATCACTGTAATAGATACGGATGTCCTGCTACATCAGGTCCCGGGCGGAATGTTGTCCAATCTATACAACCAGTTGAAGGAAATGGACGCCCTGGATAAGCTGGACAGAGTTCTTCAAGAAGTGCCTCGCGTGCGCAGGGAGCTGGGGCAGGTGCCTCTGGTGACTCCCACCAGCCAGATCGTGGGAACACAGACCGTGTACAACGTGCTCTTCGACACGGAAGAAGAGCGCTACACAATGATCACCAGCCAGGTTAAAGACCTTTGCTTCGGTCTGTATGGAGCCACTCCGGCCCCTGTGGACCCGGAAGTACAGAAGAAGGCGATTGCCGACCATCCCAGAGGACAGACCCCTTTTAAAGGCAGGCCTGCGGACATCCTGGAGCCGGAGCTGGAACAAGCCCAAGAGGATGTTAAGGATCTGGCCAAGGATATCGACGACGTTTTGATATACGTTTTGTTTCCCACCACCGGCAAGCGCTTCCTGCGCTGGAAATACGGCTTGGAGGAAATTCCCGAGGAAATGAAGCCCAAGTCCATGGAGCAGGCCCTGCGAGAGGAAGAGCTGGTGGAAAAGGCCCGCAAGGGACAGGTGGTGGAGATACCGGAGCAAAGCGAGGACATGGAGACCTACAATGTGTTCGTGGACGGGCAATACATGCAGGTGGCCGTAGAGTTCGCGCAGGGCCAGCCAGTGGCCACTACCGTGGCTCAACCCACTGAATCCAGAAAGAGGCAACCCAAGCAAGAGACGACCCCTCAGCAGGATGAAGAGGAAGAGCATCCCGAAGACATGGTTCCGGTGCAAGCCCCCATGCCCGGCATTATTCTGAGCTACTACGTCCAGGTGGGGGACGAAGTGCAAAAGAACGATCCCCTGGTTGCCTTCGAGGCCATGAAGATGGAAACCACCATTAGTGCTCCCATAGAGGCCAAAGTGAAGAAAATTTTCATGGAGCTAGGAGACAAAGCCAACAAAGGAGATACCTTGATCCTGCTTGGGTAAAGCTCCGAGGGTCATTGGCAGGAAGGCTTCATGTGCCGAAAGCTTTGCTTATAATAGAAAAGAACCTCAACTAGGAAGGGGGGTCCCATGCTTATGCCTTTCCAGTCCATACTCCTTGCCACCGATTTATCCGAAAACTGCTTACCCGCCCTGTCCACCTCCCTCTCCATGGCCAAGCAGCACAACGCTCGGGTTGTTCTGCTGCACGTAATTGCCAGGCCTAGGAGAGAAGTGCCCGTCTCACTGGAAGACTACTTCAGCACTATTTTGGGAGAGGAAAAATGGAGAGAGATCAAGGAGGAACAGGAGAGTGAGGCCCGCAGCGCATTAATCGGCAAAATGAGTTCCCGGAAGATTCTACAGCAGGTGATAAGGCGGCAGAGCACCACTCTGGACCTGGAGGATTTTTTCCAGGATCTGAAATGGGAGGCAGTGGTAGTGGCGGAAAAAAATATTTCCCGGGCAATACTCCAGCAGGCCGGGGAGCACGAGTGTGATGTTATAGTTTTGGGCTCGGGCAAGGGCTTTTGGGGCAGCAACGCCGTGGGATCCACAAGCAAACACGTAATGTACCATTCGGATGTTCCGGTGATGCTCGTTCCCTCTAAATCGAGCTCCTCAGGGGCCACAAGCACAATCAGTGGTTAACAAAGGAAAAGGGGCCGGGTCATTAGCCCGCGACTACATACCGTGATCAGCCTCGTTCCAGCTTGAAACGCAAACGCAAAATGCCGTCCTGGCAGTCGCTGCTGGATATGCGGAAGCTGCCCAGTTCACTGGTGTTTTCTGCATGCTTGCCTATACACGGGCAAATATCGAAATCCCCCACCCGAACTACTCTTACTCCCTGTTGCGGCGGCTCGGGCAATCCGGATAGATCCAGGCGCTTCTCCGCCTCCTCCGCGGAGAGGTTTTCCGCGTATACTGTCATGTCGGCTTGAATAACCTTGTTAACCATCTCCTCCACCCGAGCGATCTCCTCCCGGGTAAGCTCGCGGCTGAGCCTATAGTCGCACTTTGATTTCTTGCGCCCCAAATGGGCGGTAATGCACCTGCCGCAGCTAAAAAGCCGGACCATGGTCTGATTAAGGATGTGCTCCGCTGTATGCATCAGGGGGTATTCATTCTGGCTCATGTACCACCTCCGCGAACATGGCTTATATGTCCTTGAAGACCTTGGCCAGGGACGGTCCGGCCACATGCATCCACCATTCGTTCAGCCAGCCGAAAGGGGTCTCCTCTACCCTGTAACCGGTATCCTCCAGGCGGGCTCGCACTTGCCGGACGAGATCTGCGCTGAAATCCGCATCCGCCTTGCTCTCGGACAGGTGATTGAAGGAATGCAGAATTATCCGATCCGTTGCGAACTTGTTGGCCAGCCACTTGATATTCTTCAGTGCCTTGGTGCGCACCTTGGAGTGCCTCTCAGGGTCTTGCTCCTCGCAATGATAAAAGATGACAGCCGCATTGCTGACCGTTTTCTGCTCCGGGTCCGGCATTGCCTGATCCGCTGTCCTCTGGAAAGGTTTCCATCCGAACTGCGGGCAGTAGAACATGAGCAGCTTCATCCCATTCCTCCCGAAACTTGTCCTTTCGGCTGAGCAGTCCGCAGCCTCTGAACGAGTTTCCCAAGCATTCCTCACCTGAAAGCAGCCCCATACATTCCCTTGCTGAGTCAGTTCTGTCAATGTCAACTGCAGGTCGAATCTGTACAGGCCACGAAAAAACAGATTCCAGGCCGTTTTCCCCATGTTGCAGGCAGCAGGACACGGATTGATTTGCATACTGCATCCTGCGTTGCTAAACAAAAGCTCCCCCTAAACCATGCTTGATCATGCAGCTCCTCTTAAGTGCCGATAAAGCATTACGGCAGTAGCTGGGTCCTAGGTTAAAAGCCCGTTCACACCAACACAAAAGGAGGCCCAGGTGAAAGCTGAAGACATAACCCATGTCCTGATCCTCGGCTCCGGCAACATGGGACAGCAGATAGGCTTTCAATGCGCTGCTTGCGGTCTCTCGGTAACCCTCCACGATGTCAACCGGGATGTTCTGGACAATGCCCTGGACCGCATGGGCAAGCTGGCCAGAAACTATGTCCGGAACAAGAGGCTGACCCAACAGGAGTCGGAGGAAGCCCTGGACCGTATCCACCCGGAGACGGATCCGGTAAGGGCCGGAGAGGAGGCCGACTTCGTCAGCGAGTCTGTCCCCGAGGACCCGGAGCTCAAAGGACAAGTGTTCGCCAGCTTCCATCAGATCTGTCCCCCCAGGACCATTTTCACCACAAACACTTCTTCCCTGATCCCCTCCATGTTCGCGGAGTCCACTGGCCGGCCGGACAGATTCGCCGCCTTTCACTTCCACGATGTTCGCTACAACACTATTGTGGACATCATGCCCCATCCCGGCACTTCACGGGAAACCCTGGACCTGATCGAGGCCTTTGCCCGGCGCATCCATCAGACCCCTATCCGGCTCCACAGGGAAAGCCACGGCTACGTCTTCAACGCCATGTTCATGGATTTCCTCCGTGCCGCCCAAAAGCTGGCGGCGAACAACGTGGCCAGCATCGAGGACATCGACCGTTCCTGGATGGGAGTAATGCAGACCAACATCGGACCCTTCGGGTTCATGGACAGCATCGGCATTGACACTGTCTACAAGATCGCCGACTACTGGGCCAGGCAGCAGAACGACCCGGAACAGCGCAAGGTGGCCGATTTCTTGAAGGAGTATTATGTAGACCAGGAATATCTCGGGGTCAAAACCGGCAAGGGATTCTATACCTATCCCGACCCGGCTTTCGCCAGACCCGGATTCATCCAAAAAGAAAACCAAGAGGAGAGCCTAGAATGAGCCGATACACTGTGGCAATAACCCGCTACGAATCCCCTTTCGAGTCGGTGAGAAAGGCAGTGGAAAGCTGCAATGGCCTGCAAAA
This sequence comes from uncultured Desulfohalobiaceae bacterium, assembly GCA_964432965.1. GTDB lineage: Bacteria > Desulfobacterota > Desulfovibrionia > Desulfovibrionales > Desulfothermaceae > JAIPDU01. The sequence goes on along the minus strand of CAYSPQ010000082.1, from coordinate 2,233 downwards.
CATGCCCTCCAGAGCCAAGGTCTTCATTAAACCCAATATAGTCTATTGGACCAAGGAAACCGAGTTCCCCAAATGGGGGGTTATCACCACTTCGCGTGTGGTGGAGGACATTGTGCATCTTCTCTGGGAGCAAGGCATCAGGGACATTATCATAGGCGAGGGGGTGGTAACCGACTCCAAGGACAAGGAGACCCCGGCCCACGCCTTCCGGACGCTGGGCTACGAATCGCTGCGGGAGCGCTACGGAGTCCAGCCTGTCAACGTAATGGAACACGAGTTCCGCGAGGTGGATCTGGGCGAGGGCATCAGCCTCAACTTCAGCGAGCACATATTGGACAGCGATTTCGTTGTCGATCTGCCCACCCTGAAGACCCACAATCAGACCACAGTGAGCCTGGGCATAAAGAACCTGAAGGGAGTGCTAGACACCAAGTCCAGAAAGAAATGCCACAACCCCGACCCGCAAATGGATCTGGACTTTCACATATCCAGGCTGGCGGACCAGCTTCCTCCTATCCTGACCGTGATAGACGGAATATACAGCCTGGAGAGAGGGCCCGCCTTCGACGGAAAGATGCACCGCAACAATCTGCTGGTTGCCTCACCGGACATTCTCTCCGCGGATCTGGTGGGGTCTCGCCTGCTGGGCCACGATCCGGCTGATGTGCCCCATCTGTCTCTGGCCGCCGCCCATCTTGGCCGGCCCACGGATCTCTCCGACGTGGAGATTGCGGGAGAACGAATGGAGGATATGGCTTCCTACCACACCCCGGATGTGGAATACGTTTGCGACGAACAAAAGGAGCTTCCCAAACCGCTGGCCAAACAGGGGATCGAGGGGTTGTACTACCGGAAGTTCGACAATACCATGTGCACCTATTGTTCCGGCTTGAACGGCCTGGTTCTGACCGCCATCCGCAACGCCTGGACCGGGGAGCCCTGGGAGGGAATAGAGGTGCTCACTGGCAAGGCCATGGAGCCCACCCCGGGGATGAAGGCCACCGTTCTGCTTGGCCAGTGCATACACCAGAAGAACAAAGATCATCCCGACATCCAGAAGATAATAGCCGTAAAGGGCTGCCCTCCGAAGCCCGAGGAAATAGTCAAGGCTCTGCGGGAGGCGGGCATTGAGGTCAATGCGGACCTGTTCGAGCAAAAGGACAAGCTACCCGGCTTCTTCCTGGAACGCTACAAGGACAAGCCGGAGTTCGAGGAGTCGTTCTTCCGGGTTTCCTGATAAAGGCCTTACAGCCGGGACTCAGCTGTCCACCCGGTAGTGGCATCCCTTGCTTCGCAGATTGCGCATGGCGGCGAAGGTGATTATGTTCGCGGTCTGGCACCCGTGAAATAGCTGAATCAGTGGTTTGCTTATAGGGGTATGGCGATAGAACTCGTAGAGCCTTCTGCTCAGGTTCTGTAGATCCTCGTAGGCGCGGTTCAGGCGGGAGGTGCTGCGCACTATTCCCACATAGTTCCACATGGTGTGCTTGATGGTGGTCCAGTCCTGGGCGATGAGGGCAGGGTCCTCCCTGTCCTCGTTGCCCGGATTGGTCCATTCCGGAATGCTTCTCACCAGCTTCCCGGACAGCCGGTTCTTCCTTTTGACCTTGCTCCCGATGGAAACAGCCGCGCTCCTGCCCCAGAGCAGACCCTCCAAAAGAGAAGTGCTGGCCACTCTATTTGCCCCGTGCACCCCGGTACAGGAGCATTCGCCCACTGCATAGAGCCGGTTGAGGGTGGTCCTGCCCTCCGTATCCACCAGCACCCCGCCGCAGAAAAAGTGCGCAGCCGGAACCACGGGGATGGGCTGCCTGGCCATATCCACTCCTATTTCCAGACAGCGTTGATAAATTGTGGGAAAGCGGCTGGTAATATTGTTCTTTACATAGTTGGCCGCATCCAGATAGACGAAGTCCGCCCCAGTGTACAGCATCTCCTCCACGATGGCCCGGGTGACTATATCCCTGGGCGCCAGATCACCCCTGGAATCGTACTCGTGCATGAAGGGCTTGCCGTCCATGCGGATAAAACGGGCTCCCTCGCCCCTTATGGCCTCGGAGATCAAGAACTGCTGTCCGCCTCGCTGAAACAGGGCGGTGGGATGAAACTGCACGTACTCGCAATTGAGCACCCTGGCCCCGCTTCTTTGGGCCATGGCCAAACCCGACCCTATGGACTCCGGGGTATTGGTGGTGTGCAGATAGACCTGTCCGATTCCCCCGGTAGCCAGAAC
>CAYSPQ010000081.1:0-6873 GCA_964432965.1 uncultured Desulfohalobiaceae bacterium | reverse complement strand
GGCCAGGTTCAGCAGATTCGAGGAGCACATGGCTGAAGTGGGGTGGGATAACCTGCACGGCGTGTTGCTGGATCTGGGGGTCTCCTCCCTTCAGCTGGAGAAGGCCCATAGAGGCCTGAGTCTGCATAAGGAAGGCCCACTGGATATGCGGCTAAACTCCGAATCCAGCGCGGAGACTGCCTTCGATCTGGTAAACAGGGCAAGCGGGGATCGTCTGCGCCGCATTATAAAGGACTACGGGGAGGAGCCCATGGCGGGCAGAATCGTCAAGCGCGTCCTGGATCGCCGGGAAAAGGACCCCATCCGGACCACAACGGAATTGGCCGAGCTGGTGAAGGAGGCCTATCCGGCCCGCTGGAGGCGCAAGGCAAGAAATCATCCTGCTACACGCACCTTCCAGGCGCTAAGGATAGCGGTCAACTCGGAACTGGAGGAGCTGACCCTCTTTTTGCAAAAAATACCCCATTACCTTCGATCCGGAGGCAGACTGGCCATTATTTCCTTTCACTCCCTGGAGGACAGAGCGGTCAAGCAGGCCTTCAAACAGGCTGCCCGCGGATGCGTCTGTCCGGAGAAACAGATGGTTTGCACCTGCGAGGGAATTCCCCGGCTGGAAATAGTTACCAAGAAGCCGGTCATTCCGGGCGAGGGGGAAATAGCCAGAAACAGGCGCAGCAGGAGCGCCAAGCTGCGGGTAGCCCAGGCCCCGGCAAGGGAGCAGGAGCATGGCGGCAAAGATTGATCTGCGCAGCCTTTGGGGTGTGATTCTGGCCGGATCCATTACCTTCCTTCTTGCCCTGACCCTAGTCTGGCTCAATGTGCAGAAGGTAAGCCTTTCCTACGAAGTCAAGGAACTGCAACGCAACCTGCAGACGCAACAAGCCCTGAACGCCAAGCTGGAAGTGGAAAGGATGCGCCTTTTTTCCGACAACCGTCTGGAAGAGCTTGCCGAGCGTTTCGGTCTGGGGCCCCCGGAAAAGGAGAGGATCAGAATGCTGCCCCAATTCGGTGCGGGTGAAAAATAAGCTCGGCAGGCTGTCCGGAGGAACATATCCCTCGGGACAGAAAAGGGAAAGGTCAAAGGATGAGCCCCGGATATAAGCGCAGCCAGAAGGATCGCTCCCAATTGAGGATCATTATTTTAGCCGGAGTGCTGCTTCTGGTTCTGGTAGGCTTGTGGGCCAGGGCCTATTACATTCAGGTGGTGCAAGGCTTCGAGCTTTCCAGCTTTTCCCATGAGCAGTATTGGACCCAGGAGTCCGTTCGCGGTAACAGGGGCGACATCTATGCCCAGGATACCTTGTTGGCCAAAAGCGTGGTGGTGAGCTCCGTTTTTGTTCGCCCCGGTGAGATCGAAGACCCGGAGCCCGCAGCAAGGGAGCTATCCTCTATTCTGGAGAAGGATTTCCGCGATGTGTTCCGCAGGATTCAAACTGACAGCAACTTCGTCTGGATAGAGCGCAAGATCGGGGACCGGGCCGCAGCGCGGATCAGAGCCAGGGAGCTGGACGGGGTTTATCTGACCGATGAGCCGCAGAGGATATATCCCCAGGGCCGCCTGGCCGGACATCTGCTGGGGTTTGTAGGCATGGACAACAGGGGAATGGAGGGTTTGGAGCTGGAGTTCGACAGTCGTCTGTCCGGGGAAAGGGACAGGCTGCTGGTTCAGCGCGACGCACTGGGCAGGGTGCTCTACGCTCCGGGAGAGCTCTCGGAGGAGCTTTCCGGCGAGGATGTGGTCCTTACTCTGGATACCCGGGTGCAGCATGCCGCGGAGGAGGTCATCAAGGAGGCTGTTCTGGAGCATGATGGGGAAATCGGGATGGCCATGGTGGTGGATGTGGAGGACGGCAGCATCCTTGCTTCCGCCCAGTTCCCCTTCTTCGACCCCAACAACTTTCACAACTATTCTCCCGGGGCCTGGAGGCACAGGGCAGCTCTGGATCCCTTTGAGCCGGGATCCACAACCAAGTCTTTCTTGCTAGCCACAGCCCTGGAAGAGGATGTTCTGTCCCCGGAAACGAAATATCACTGCGAGAGTGGCAGATGGCAAGTAGAAGGTGGAGTTATCCGGGACACAAGGGAATACGATAAGCTGCCCGCGAAGAAGATACTACGCTATTCCAGCAATATAGGGGCTGCAAAAATCGGATTGGATCTGGGAGTGGAGTCCTATTACAATTACTTGCGAGGCTTGGGATTGAACCGGGAAACGGGACTGCCCTTCCCTGCGGAGAACGAGGGGATTCTGCGCAAGCCGAACAGATGGAAGAGGTTCGATCTGGTTACCGCCAGCTTCGGGCAGGGCTTTTCCTGGAACTTTTACCAGATGGCTCAGGCCTACCTCTGTCTGGCTCGAAAGGGAGATTGCCAGCCCTTGAGGATTACACAGGAGCCTGAGGTTACGCCGCAAGGGGATTTTGAGCGGGTCTTTTCCGAGCGGACTGGAGAACAGGTGCTGAGGATACTGCGCAACGTGGTGGAGGAGGACGGAACGGGAACTAGGGCCAGGATGGCAGGAGTCGAGGTGGGAGGCAAGACAGGGACTGCGCAGAAGGTCTCCCGGCTGGAAGGCGGGTACAAGGATGAATACATCGCCTCTTTCGTGGGTCTCGTTCCGGCCATGGAACCGGAGTATTTGCTCCTGGCTGTTGTGGATAGTCCGCAGGAGAATCACTACGGAGGAGTGGTGGCAGCCCCTGCGGTTCGGGAGATAGGTGGCACCCTTTTGACACAGAGACGGGACTTGCGCAAGGTTGAACACCTCTCTTTGACCGCAATGGGAACAGGGGAGTCGAATCCGGAAAAGGCAGAGCAAATGCCCTCCTTGCAAAACGCGGACCTGACTCAGCAGGTTTCGGGCTCCGGAGTTCCCGACCTGAGAGGCTTGCCGCTGCGACGGGCCATGGAGATTCTGGCCGAGCAGGGAGTGGTGCCCAAACTCGAGGGATCGGGTACCAGGGTAAAGGAACAGAGCCCTGAGCCGGGGAGAGAGTGGAAGGAGCAGAAAGTGATTCTCCATTTGGCCGCGCCCGGGGAGGTGGAGGGAGACCTGGAATGAGCGAAGTGCCCTGGAAGCAAGTGGAGGAGGTCTTCACCTCCGGCGGGGAGTTGGTAACCAGTTCCCGGCTGGTAAAACCGGGTGATGTCTTTGTGGCCCTGCCGGGCAGCAGCAAACACGGAGCGGAGTTCTTATCTGATGCCCTGAGCAGGGGAGCTAGCTTCGCCCTGGTTCCCCGGGACTATCCCCTGGCCGAGGAGCCGCGGGAACGGCTCGTCCCGGTGGAAGACATCCGAGCCGCGTTGGGAGAGCTGGCCAGACTGCGCTACGGCACCTCCGGTCTTCCCTTTACCTTGCTAGGGGTGACCGGGACCAATGGAAAGACCACGGTAAGCTATCTCCTGGAGCATCTCCTGCAGCGGGCCGGATTTCGCGTGGGCTTGCTAGGCACTATCAGCTACCGCTGGCCCGGGCACCAGGAAGCAGCCGGCCTGACCACCCCGGACTGTCCCTCTGTGCACGGGATTCTTTCTAGAATGGCCCACAGCGGGGTGGATGTAGCCTGCATGGAGGTCTCCTCCCATGCCCTGCAACAGGACAGGGTGGCAGGTCTTTGCTTCGACGCGGCTTTGTTCACCAATTTAAGCCCGGAACATCTGGACTACCATGGCAGCCTGGAGGATTATTTTGCCAGCAAGAGCCGTTTGTTCACTCATTATTTGAGCCAGCAGGGGACAGCGGTCATCAATCTGGACGACGCTTATGGCAGGCGCCTGCAAGACTGCTGCTCCAGGGTGCTGGGTTATACCCTGAACAGGGAGGCAGCGGGAGCAGAAAACACTCTCCGGGCGAAGCTGCTGAGCGCGGATCGGAAGGGGGTCTCCCTGCAGATGGAGTATGCGAGCAGAAGCTGGAGAGTGGATTCACCCCTGATCGGCAAGCACAATGCGTCCAACTTATTGGCAGTGCAGGCCGCAGGCTTGACTCTGGGGCTGGGGGATGAGGATTTCGCCTGCCTGAGTGAATTTCAAGGGGTTCCGGGCAGACTGGAATGGGTGGCCAACGACCTGGGGCTGGATGTTTTCGTGGACTACGCACATACCCCGGACGCCCTGCAGAATCTGCTTAGTGCGGTGCGGGAGCTGGATTATGGTCGGATCCTGGTGGTTTTTGGATGCGGGGGAGACAGGGACAGGGAAAAGAGACCGCAAATGGGGCGTGTAGTGGCGCAGTACGCGGATATCGCTTTTCTGACCTCGGACAATCCTCGCCACGAGGAGCCGGAGCAAATCATGCGGGAAGTGCTGCCGGGAATGCAGCAAGCCTCGGAGGTTATACAAGAGCCGGACCGCAGGGAGGCCATCCGCCAGGCGGTGCAGCGATTGCAAACAGAGGATGTTTTGCTCCTGGTGGGCAAGGGGCACGAGAGTTTTCAACAAATAGGGGAAGATAAATACGAGTTCAACGATATGGCTGTGGCCCGGGAGTGCTTGTCCGGATGCAAATGACACTGCGGGATGTTTGGCGGATCACCGGTGCGGCCGGAGAATGCCCCGTCCGGGAGGAAGTATGGGTGCACGGGGTCCGTACGGACAGCAGACTGGTGGATCAAGGCGATCTTTTCCTCTGCCTTCCGGGGCAGAACGCGGACGGCCACGATTTCGCCGCAGACGCGCTGAATAAGGGAGCGGCGGCAATAATGGCCCAGAGACCCCTGGGCCTGGATTCCGGCAAAGTGCCGGTACTCTATGTAACAGATTGCCTTTGGGCCTTGGCAGAGCTGGCTTCCTTTTGGCGAGAGCGCTTCCGGGGCAAAGTGATTGGCATTACAGGTTCCGCGGGCAAAACTAGTGTAAAGGAATTCTTGGCTTGTATCTTGAATCAGGGGGCCGAGACTGGCAAGAGCTACAAGAACTGGAACAATCGTCTGGGTGTTCCCCTTTCCATTCTGGGATGCAGCGCAGAAGAGGACTTCTGGGTTCTTGAGGCCGGAGTGAACCAAAGAGGGGAAATGAGGGAGCTAGCCCGGATTATTCGCCCCGATCTGGGAGTTATCCACAACATCGGTCCCGTTCACCTGGAGGGTTTGCAGGGCCTGGAAGGAGTGGCCAGGGAGAAAGCGGAGCTGATCAATTGGGTTCGCAAGGGCGGGTACGCTTTGCTCGGCAAGGATTATCCGCTTCTTATTTCACATCTTCCCGCACGCGGGGATCTGGATTTCCTCCTCTTTTCCCTACGGGAGAAGGGAGCGGATTTTACCGGAGAGTACCTGGGGCTGGAGGGCAACCGTGGGGTGTACAGCCTCTGCTTGCAGGGATCCGAGTTGCGGGTGAGCTTGGGTTTTCCAGGAGAGCACCAATTGGAGAATGTTCTGGCTGCTGCCTCTGCAGCCTGGATTCTGGGCTGCGATCGGGAGGCAATTGAAAACGGTCTTCATTCTGCGGAACTGCCCGAGCACAGAAGTCATTTGCTGCATCTGGGCAGTTGGCGCCTGATAGACGATTCCTACAACTCTAATCCACTCTCCGTGCATCCGGCTTTGCAGAGCGCGCGAGAGTTGTCCGGGAAGGAGCCCCTGCTCGCTTTCCTCGGGGATATGTTCGAGCTGGGGGAGTCTGCCGAGCAAGCCCATTACGATCTGGGAAAGGCGGCTGCTGAGCAGGAGGTCACGCACCTTTTCTATGGCGGGGAGTTTGCTTCAGCAGTGAAGAAGGGCTTTACCCAGGCCGGTGGTGAGAATTTCCACCCGGTGGAAGGCGTGGAGGAATTTATACGCTTGTGGCGTGACCTGGACCTGAGAGGCGGGACGGTGCTGTTCAAGGCCTCCAGGGGATGCGGATTGGAGCGCTTTGTGCAAGCCCTGCGCAAGGAGTTGCAGCAATGATTTATCATCTGCTCTTTCCCTTGAGTGATGTGATAAGCCTGTTCAATGTCTTCCAGTATATAACCTTCAGGTCCATCTACGCCATGCTCACCGCCCTGCTCCTGAGCATAATCCTGGGGCCGCTGGTGCTATCCTGGCTGAAAAGGCTGAACTGGGGGCAGAGAATTCAAGAGGATGTGGAAAATCATGCCCCAAAGGAGGGCACTCCCACTATGGGCGGGCTGTTGATCGGGTTGGCTCATGTGAGCGCCGTGCTCCTGTGGGGCAATTTGAGCAACGTCTATCTCTGGCTGGCCCTTTTCGTCTTCCTGGGATTCGGCTTGATAGGCTTCATGGACGACTACCTCAAGGTGGTAAAGCAGCGTAACAAGGGAATGACCAAAAGCGGAAAGTTTTCCGCCCAGTTGCTGGTGGCGGCCATCGTAGTGGCGATCCTCATCTTTCTGCCCGGCTATTCCAGCAAGCTATATTTCCCGTTTTTCAAGTGGATTACCCCGGATCTGGGGTGGTTCTACTTGCCGTTCGCCCTTCTGGTTATTGTGGGAGCCTCCAATGCGGTAAACCTGACCGACGGACTGGACGGTTTGGCCATTGGTCCGGTTGTGGTGGTTGCCGCCTGTTTGACCCTGTTCATTTATGTGGCCGGCCACGTGCATTTGGCCGAGTATCTGCAGGTGGCGCACGTGACCGGAGTGGGGGAGGTTACCGTTTTCTGCGCCAGCCTGGTGGGCGCGGGATTGGGGTTTTTGTGGTACAACGCCTACCCGGCGCAATTGTTCATGGGAGATGTGGGCAGCCTCAGCCTGGGGGCAACTATCGGATTCCTGGCCATTCTCAGCAAGCAGGAGCTGGTGCTGGTGATCCTGGGTGGGTTGTTCGTGCTGGAGACTGTCTCCGTGATCATCCAGGTGGGCTATTTCAAGATGACCAACGGCAAGCGCCTGTTTCACATGGCGCCGATACATCATCATTTCGAGCTCAAAGGGGT
>CAYSPQ010000080.1:0-6933 GCA_964432965.1 uncultured Desulfohalobiaceae bacterium | reverse complement strand
CTGCAAGTCACCGGCAAGGCCGACCATGCTGGAGACGCTGTTCTCAAAGGAGGTCTGCTTTTCCGTGTACGGAGACTGCGGCTCCACGGGTATCATGATCATGGTGTCGAAGATGTCCCGGGTCGCGTCCATTAGCTCCTGTTCCGATATCATGCTTTCGCTCCTGCTGGATGAATTTTTCGGCTAGCCGACTCCCTGCAGCACTTCCTGCAGCTGCTCCTCGTCAAAGGGCTTGCCCAGTGTGGCCTTGGCTCCCAGGTCCTTGACCTGCTGCACCACGTCTCCGCTACCACCCTCGGTGGTGATCATCACCACCGGAATGGAGTTGATGGAGCCGTCGGAACCCATCTGCTTCAGGAACTCGATCCCGTCCATGTTGGGCATGTTTATGTCGCACAGGATGAGGTCCGGCTTCTCCTGCTTCAGATGGTCCAGGGCCTGCTGGCCGTCGTCAGCCTCGGAGATGCTCTCCACATCGATGTTTGCCTGGCGCAGGGTCTTGGTGATGATCTTGCGCATGGTCTTGGAGTCGTCCACGATTAATACGGATTTGCCCATAGAAAATCCTCCTGGGTTGATTTGGTGGTTGATCCTGGCACTCCCTTTAGGAAATGATGATCCAGGCTAAGCAAGATCCCTGCCAAAGTAAAAGCAAGGGCATTTTCCGGTAAAAGCCGGATCAATAGGGAGTCGAGCCCCGGTCCGACTGTCAAAATCCCGACCGGGGCCCGTCAGGATAAAGGAGGTCTCATCGGTCTATTCCGCTTATCGGCAGGATGGGCCCAGGTCTTAAGCTAGGCAAAAGCCAGTGACTTGACCAAAGCAATCCTTTACGGGGGTTTTTTCTGCAAGAGAGCATGGTTGAGCCCGGGCCAGGCGAAATAGGGCGAGCCTGCCGGCATTTCGGCCACCGGCACGCTGCTCGCAGATTGCAGTCCGTTCGTCTTGTTGGCCCGCTGTTTGCTAGAGAGGGGCAGGAGCATAGCGCATGAGGATAAAGAAGATCGCTTTTTTTCTGCTTTCCTTGTGGGTCTGCATCTGGGTTGCCAACAGCGCCCTGGCCCTGGACTACACCCTGTTCCGCATCGACCGCTCCTTACAGGAGCAAAGGACTGAATTCCAGTTCATCTTTTCCCGCATTCCGGAATACGAGGTGAACACTTCCGGGCAGCGGGTGGATGTTATCCTGCATCAGACCCAGGTGGACGAGGCCTTCCGCAAGCTGGAGGCGGATCAGGACCTGGCCAGGACCCTGGTTGCGGAACAGGAGGAAAGGACCATAGTTTCCCTGGTCTTTCGCCGACCTCCGCGGGATGTAGAATATTCGACATCCGAGACCGAGCCCGTGCTGGAGCTGGAGGTGGCCTGGCGGGAGGAGAGGGAGCTCAGCCGCCCCTCCATGGCCTCCCCCCTGGAAGGGCAACTTTCCGTCACCCACGAGGGCCTGGTTATGGAGCGGGATGTGACTTCCCCCTACGTGGGCAACTGGGAGAGGTTCCTCCGGGAATACGAGCTGCCCATACGGGTGGAGCCGGAGCCGAAATACACCCTGCCCGACTTTGCCGAATTTGTTCCCCGGCAAGACAGGGACCTTCTGCCAGAGCAGGCTTTGCAGGCCGGAGAGGACGGTTGGTGGGAACGGGCCAGGCAGGCCCTTTCCCGTAATGCCGGAGACGAAGAGCCGGAAAGGGTAGCGCGGTTGCGCTCACTCCTGGAGGCGTATCTGCTCTTGCAGCAGGACAAGGCCCGAGCAAGCGAAAAGGTCCGCGAGCTTTCCCCGCAAGCCGGGCACGCCCAGCCCGCAGGCGCAAAGTATTTGCGGGCCTATGCCGCCGGAGCTGAAGGAAACCCGGAGATGGCCCTTTTGCTTGCGGAGGAATTGGCGGAAAAGGAAGATTTGCCCGACGATCTGCTGCCCTACGTGCATCTGTTGAGGTTGGAGGCAGCCCTGGATGCGGGCAGAGCGGAAATGGCCCTGGAGCTGGCCCGGCAGGTGCCGGAGGGCGGTTTTGCCCGCGCGGAAGCATTTGACCTGCGCCAGGCCCAGGCGGAATACGAGGCAGGGACCAGGGAGGAAGCGGTGGACAGGCTGCGCGAATTCTCCCGCAATACCCTGCGGAGCCATCCCACGGCCCTGGATCTTTTGGCAAGACACAGCTACGAGACAGGGGACTACGGCAGGGCCCTCTACCTGTTCACCGAGCTGGCGCAGGTGGCTTCCTCCGGGGAGGCGGAGGCAATGGCGGAGTTCGGTGCGGCCATGGCCAATCTGGAGCGAAATTCCCGGTTCATGGCCAGGCACGAGCTGGATCGCATCAGGCGCGATCACCCGGAAACCCTGGCCAGATGGAGGGCGCAGACAGTCTTGACCGATATGGAGCTGTTGCACACCGACGGCTTCAATCCGGAAAGGCTGGCCTCTTCCTACGAGGAAGCAGCAGAAGAGGCACAGGAGCGGAAGGTGCGCGAAGAGGCCGCCTTCAAGCGCATCCTGGTGGCCGTGCTGGATGATCATCCGCACCGGGCGGTGCAGTGGCTGGGCCCTTTCCTGCGGCAATTCCACGCTGGAGAGATAACTCCCCACGCCCAGGCCCTGCTGGTGGAGCTTCTGCCCGGTGTGTGCAAGGATCTCATGGCGCAGGGCAAATATATCCGGGCACTGTCCCTGGTGCAGAGGCACAGGGAGACCCTGCTCCACGCCACCCTGCCCCTGGACTTCCTGGATGACCTGGGCAGCTCCTTTTACCGTTTCGGCCTCTTTGACCGGGCCGTTCAGGTCTATGAATACATGATGGCCCTTGTGGACAGCCCAGGGGAGAGAGAGGAGCTGTATCCCCGGCTCGTGCGTAGCTACCTGCAGCAGGGGAACCTGGAGAGGGCGGAGAGGTCCTCGGAGCACTACCTGGACAATTATCCGGAGGGAGAGCAGCGCAAGGAAATCTATGCCCTGTGGGTTCGGGCCCTGAAGGAGGCCGGCCGGGTGCAGCGGGCGATCAGGGCTCTGCAGGAGCCGGATAGACCGGTGAGTAGCGAGCTGGACGCCCTGGCCGGGGAATTGTTCTATTCCCGGGGGAGCTACGACCAGGCGGAGCGCTATCTGGCCCGTTCCATGGCCCCGGATTGGAGCCAGTCCTCCGGGAAGAAGATCATGATGCGGGCGGAGTCCCTGTTCCGCCTGGGTCATTATGAGCAGGCCCTGCCCATGTACGCCCATTTGTCCGAGGAGGATTTCCAGCCAGCCCGGGCGCGCTACAGGCAGGGCCAGGCCCTGTTGCGCCTAGGCCGGCAGGAGGAGGGGGCTAAACTTTTGCGGGAAGTGGTCGAAGAGGAAGAGAAACCACTATGGCAGGATCTGGCCAGAGAGGCTCTGGCAGTTCGCGATCTTCTGTAGGGAAAGCGCCGATCCCCGCGGCAGGGAAATTGCCGGAGAGTGGAGAAGGGACATGACGGACAGCAGTCAATTCGGAGACACATTCCGGGTTCTGGGCAATGCCATGGATCTCATGGAGAAGAGGCAAAAGGTCATAAGCTCCAATATCGCAAACAAGGACACCCCGGGATACTCCGCAGCCAGGCTGGAATTCGAGCAGGAGCTGCAGAACCGCATTTCCGAGTCCGGAACTCGGCAGGTAGCCACCAACCCCAAGCATTTTCCGGACGGCGGAGGCTTTTCCCCGGTGCAGGGAAGTGTGGAAAGGGACCACAGTGCCGCCCAGATCGGGGATGAGAACAGCGTGAACCTGGATCAGGAGATGCTGGACCTGTCCGAGAACCAGATCCGCTTCGAGGCAGCCTCCCAGATACTCCGGCAGCGTTTTGCCCTGATACAGTACGTCCTGCAAAGGTAAGGGAGAGGTGATATGAGCTTGTTCGAATCCATGCAGGTGAGCTCCTCAGCGCTGCAGGCGCAGAGCACCAGAATGAACACCGTGAGCTCCAACCTGGCCAATATCAACAGCACCAGCACTCCGGACGGAGAGGGGCCGTACAGAAAGAAGATGAGCATCTTCCGCACCCAGCGCCCGGATTTTCAGTCGCAGCTGGATTCCCGCCTGGGGGATTTCTCCAGGGGAGTCCAGGTGGAGAGGATAGTGGAGAGCAACGATCCGCCCCGGGAGGTGTACGATCCGTCCCATCCGGAGGCCAATGAGGAGGGATACGTGCAGAAGCCGGACATAAACCTGGTGGAGGAAATGACGGACATGCAGGGCGCGGTCCGCTCCTACGAGGCAAACGTGAACAGCATCAAGGCGGCCCAGCGCATGAGCAGGAATGCCTTGCAGATATTGTCCTAAGAATTGAACAAACCTGCTCCTGCAAAGAGCAAACTGCAAAGAGTCATGAGTTCACCTCATCCGTATAAGCTTGGATAAGTAACTGTTTGGTTTCACATAATACTTTAACTTAAAACTGCCTGCAAAAAAAGGTTTTTGGCAGGCGCATCCGTACAGGAGGCTGAAGGAATATGGTGGAAAGCGTTCTGGATGCGGGGAGCATGGCCCAGATGCAGAACCTGCAGAACCATGCGGCGCAGAATGAGGGCAATGCGGAGAGCTTTGCCCAGACCCTGGAGGATTTCTTGTACCAGACCAAACAGATAGAGCAGGAGGCCAATCAGGGAGCGCAGGAGTTCGCTGCCGGCAGCGAGGACCGCAACCTGCACCAGGTGATGATCGATCTGAAGAAGGCGGACACTTCCCTGCGGGTGATGAGCACCATGCAGAACGAGGCGGTGCAGGCCTATGAAGAGATTATGCGCATGCAGGTGTAAGCAGAGGTGGGGGCTGTAATTGCCCAGTGGAAAGCAGCTGCCTGAATCCTTTCATCCTTGCGGGTCAATGCTTCAGTTTTCACCGATGACCGATAACGGTCAATACCCCTGCCGACTCAGGTGGTCGTACCCTTCGTTTATCAGGGACATGGAGTCGTTGTCCCCGCCGCGATCGGGGTGGAACTTCCTGGCCATGACCCGCTTCTTCCAGTTCAGGTCCACAGCCTCGTCTATTACGCTGTCCAGGTTGAACAGGCTGCGGAAGGCGCGCAGCCTTTCCTCTTCGTCCTCCAGCTCCGCAATCCTTTGCAGATCCGCAGGGACAAGGCCGTTCATGTGGCACTCGAACCGCTTCTTCCCGATCTCCTCCCTGAGTCTGGGATTGGTTACATAGCGGATCACGAATTCCAGGACCCTTCGCTGGTCGTATTCGCTGAACCTGCCCAGGGCTTCGAAGTCGCTCATCCAGTCGTCGTCCCGGATCCACAGAATGCAGCACTCGCCCAGGGCCGGAGGCCGAGTGACCAGGAAGCAGTGGTTGTCAATGGTGATTCGGGTCAGGATTCCCCTGGATGAGGAAGTAGACATGAGGGATGCCCTCTTTCCTGCCAGTTGGGCTTGAGCCTTTTCCCTTGTTTTATTTTCTCTCCTGATTGCAGGAGAGAAAAGTGCCTATCCTCTGCCTCCCTGCTTTTTTACCACAGCCTAGGGCGGAAATAAAGTGATAGTTTTTACTCTGACGGCGAGCGGACTGGCGGTTTTTCTATGGCTGGGAAAAGAGCCCCGGATTTTACTTTTCCGAGTTTGCCCAGTGCACCAGGGCCTGGGGTATGGAGTTTAGGGGGAGCACGCTTCCCGCTGCCCCCAGCTGGATTGCCTCGCTGGGCATGCCGAAGACCAGGCTGGACTCTTCGTCCTGGGCGATGGTTCTGGCCCCTTGCTCTCGCATCTGCAGCATGCCCTCCGCCCCGTCCTTGCCCATTCCGGTCAAGAGCACCCCTGCGGAGTTTGTTCCCGCACTTTGGGCCACGGACTTGAAGAGCACGTCCACGCTGGGACGCTGACGGCAAACCAGGGGGCCCTGCTTGGTCTCCACATAGAAGCTCGCTCCGCTTCGGCGCAGGAGCAGGTGGTAGTTCCCGGGCGCGATGAGCACGGTGCCCGGAACCACGGAGTCCCGGTTCCTGGCCTCCCGAACCCTTACGGCGCTCTTCTCGTCCAGTCGCGCGGCAAAGGAAGTGGTGAAGTTCTCCGGCATGTGCTGCACGATGAGCATTCCGGGCACGCTCTCCGGCAACTGCAGGAGCACGTTTTCTATGGCCTGGGTGCCGCCGGTGGAAGCCCCCAGGGCGATGACCTTGTTGCTTATCTTTCTTTGGGCCAGGCCTGCGCTCACTCGGGAGAGCTGCTTCTGCGGCCCGCGCTGCAGATAGGCCTGGATATTTACCCTGGCCGCGGCGCGGATCTTGTCCCCCAGGGAGGGGATAAGCTCGGAGACGGAAAAGGAGGAGCCCGGCTTGCTCACCACATCCACCGCACCGGCCTGCACGCAGTCCACCGCCAGGCTGGCTCCCTCCTGGGTCAGGGAGGAGACGATGATCACCGGAAGGGGATAGTGCTTCATCAGCTTCTTGAGGAAGGTGAGCCCGTCCATACGGGGCATCTCGATATCCAGGAGAACCACATCCGGCTTGTGCTCCAGGATCATGTCCCTGGCCACATAGGGATCCGGCGCGGAGCCCACGATCTGCAGATCCTCGGTCCTGCTGAGCTCGCGCTCCAGGATCTGCCTGACTATGGCCGAGTCGTCCACGACAAGCACTCTGATCATGGCGTTTCCCTTTTCTGGCTATCCTGTTTCCGTCTCGGAGAAGCGGGCCAGCACCGGCTCACCTTCCACGATCACGGCAGCGGTGTCCTCGCTTGCGGACATTTTCCACCAGTCGCCGCCGGAGATGATCTCGCCGCGGGGAGGGTGCAGGGTGAAGGGCTCCTCGGTTCCGTACATGCGGGCCAACAGATTGCCGCAGAGGATGTTGGCCACTTCCTGCAGGGCCACGCTTTCCGCATTCGGGGGCAGGGAGTCCTCCCCCTCCTCGCCCAGGGTGTTCTTGGCTATCTCCCGGCACAACGATCCCGGGGCGGCCAGGGCAACACTGCCG
>CAYSPQ010000079.1:0-7056 GCA_964432965.1 uncultured Desulfohalobiaceae bacterium | reverse complement strand
ACTGTCGATTCTTTTCGCTTGCACCTCGAACATGTATTAACCCGCTTAATTCCCGACACGGGAGCCACAGAGTTTCATCCCCGACAAACAAGCACACAGTATCCTTGGATTGCGGGGTCGCTGGGAAAACAGCCAATCAAGTGAAGAAAATCACTGGATAGCTCCATGTATCTAAGTCTCAACTGGCTCTTGGAATACACTCCCTATGCCGGATCAACGCAAGAGTTGAAGAACGCCCTGACCAATCTGGGGCTGGAGGTGGACGAAGAATTCGTGCCCTTTTCTCATCTTGAGGCCATTTTTGCCGGGCGAATCATTGAGTGCGCCCCTCATCCGGAAACCGACTCCCTGCGAGTCTGCCATCTGGATCTAGGCAATAAAGGCACTTTTAGCGTGGTTTGCGGTGACACCGTCTGCCATGCCGGTCAGATGGTTCCGGTGGCTCTGGCTGGATCCGAGCTTGCCTCTGGCTATGTCGTAGAAAGGAACAAGATCCGCGGACAGAGCTCCGAGGGAATGATCTGTTCGGAAAGAGAACTTGGTCTGGGAGAGGACGGCTCGGGAATAATGCTACTGGACTCCTCTCTATCCCCTGGAATCAATCTTTTGGACGGACTGAACCTTCGGGACCGGATCTTCGATATAGACCTCACGCCCAACAGGGGTGACTGCCTGAGCATTCTAGGCATTGCCCGCGAGGTTGCCTCCTGCTTCGGTCTACCCCTTGCCCCTCCTCATACCGGTGTCGAGGAAGAGGGGAGGGAATGCCCCAGTCGAGTAAATGTTCGGATACACGATGATCTGGCCTGCCCACTGTACCAGGCCCGTGTAGCCGAAGGAGTGACAGCCGGGCGTAGCCCGGACTGGATGCGCTACCGCTTGCTGAGCATGGGGCTAAGGCCCATCAACACCGTCGTGGACGTAACCAACTACGTAATGCTGGAAACCGGTCAGCCCTTGCACGCCTTCGACCTGGAACGTCTGAGCGGAAATACCATACATGTAGCTCGATCCGGACAAGAGCGGGAAATCACCACTTTGAACGGACAGAGCCACTGCTTGGACCCCGAGGACCTGCTGATCTGGGACGAGGAAAAACCCATTGCCATAGCTGGGATCATGGGCTGCAAGGCACCGGAGGTGGGTCCTTATACCAGTGGAATACTGCTGGAATGCGCAGTGTTCGACCCCACCACGGTGCGCAGGACGTCTCGCCGCCTGGGCTTGGGAAGCGAATCCTCCCACCGGTTTGAGCGGGGAGTGGACCAAGTCGGCTCCCGCACGGCGATAAATCGAGCGGCTCATCTAATCCAACGCTTGGCAGGGGGCAGCCTCTTGCAGGGAATAAGCCTTAGCGAGCCTCGTCCCTGGCAACCGCCGAGGATACATTTTCGTCCGGAAAAGGCCAGGCGTCTTCTGGCCATGGATGCCGAGGACTCCTTCTGCCTAAGCACGCTGCAATCCCTGGGCTGCAGTGTGCGTTCCTCTCATGCCCAGGATTGGGAGGTCACCCCGCCCAGCCATCGCCTCGATCTGAGCCGGGAAGTTGACCTTGTGGAAGAAGTGGGCCGCTTCTACGGTTTGGAAAGCACACCGGAAACCATGCCCCGAATTTTACCC
The DNA here is from genome assembly GCA_964432965.1 of uncultured Desulfohalobiaceae bacterium. Lineage (GTDB taxonomy): Bacteria > Desulfobacterota > Desulfovibrionia > Desulfovibrionales > Desulfothermaceae > JAIPDU01. The sequence goes on along the minus strand of CAYSPQ010000079.1, from coordinate 5,436 downwards.
GGCACCCAGGCTCGGGATCCGGAAAAAGCCGACTACGACTTTCAGAACAGGATCCGGGAGTGGGCCAAGGGACAGGGCTTGAACGAAGTTATGAACTACAGCTTCGTAAGCTCCCGGGACTGCGACGCATTGGGGCTGCCCCGAAAAAACAGGCTGGAGCTGTACAATCCTCTGACTACGGAACAGGACACTATGCGGCCGGTTCTTGCTCCTGGGCTGCTGCTCGCTCTGCGTCTCAATCTGGACAGGCATACCGAGGATCTGCACCTTTTCGAGATAGCTCGCGCTTTTGAGCTGGATCCTGGAATAAGCACCTCCAGCCGCGAGACAACAAGGCTGGGGATCGTGCTGCACGGCCGCAGGCATCCCCGCTTCTGGCCCTGGCCCGCAGAGACAAGCCATTTCCAAGATCTCAAGGGAACTCTGGAGAATCTTTTCAGCAGCCTCCATTTACAGCAGGCGGATTACTCCCGGGAGATGGATCATCCCTTTCTGGACCTTTGTGCGAGCATTTGGCTCCACAACAGTTTTTTGGGAACCGCAGGACGGCTGATGCCTGAGCTGGGGAAAAAGTATCACGCCAAACATGCGATCTGGATAGCCGAGCTGGACCTGGATATACTGCAAAAGCTCTATCGCCGGACAATAGTATCCTATACTCCCTGGTCCAAGTTTCCGCCTGTCCTGAGGGATATTACCCTGGTTGCCGAGCCGGATCTTGCCTTCGACAACATTAGGAAGGCCGTAACTTCCGCAGAAATCCCCATCTTGGATTCCTACCATTTGCTGGACATTTACCATCCACCCGACTCCCTAAAACGAAACATTACCCTTCGCGTGGTATACAGGCACCCGGAAAGAACCCTAACCGACAGGGAAGTAGACGAAGAGCACGGCAAGCTGGGAGACCACCTTCTGCGGAATCTGCCGGTTCACTTCCCTTGAGCGCGGCAACGGAAATGAACTCCGGAGGGCGCACCTACAGGATCGGAGAGGCTGCGCACATCCTGGGCCTGGAGCCCTATGTGCTTCGCTACTGGGAGACGGAGTTCTCTCAGCTCAAGCCCTTGCGAACTTCCAGGGGTCAGCGCCTGTATACCGAAGAACACCTGCTCCTGTTAAGACGCATTAAATATCTTCTCTACAGGGAGGGGCTAACCATCGCAGGGGCCCAGCAGAAGCTGGAAAGTCAACAGCAGTGGTGCGACTTGTTGCAGGAGCTGCGAAAGGAAGTTCTGGAAATCAAATCCATTCTGCACCGCAGGGGATCCTGGGAAAAGTGACCAGTCACTGCCCAACAGTTTTCATACCTGACTTATCGGTTTCGAAGAACAAAAAAGAGGCAAACTGCCATCCTGAGTTGTTGTGGTTAAGAGCCAGGCTTTATCCAGGCCAATTAGGGAAAAGCCGAATGCCGCCTGGATAGTTTCTTCGCTGCCTGTTCCGTGTGGACAAGCTTGCTGCAAAGAGGTATGCATCGCTTCAAGCCGTTACAGAAAAAGGAGGATAAGATGCGAGTCTCCCAAAGGGTGCAGCAGATTCAGCCTTCCGCAACCTTGACCATCAATGCCAAGGCAACGGAGATGAGGAACAAGGGCCAGGACGTTGTCAGCCTGGCCGCTGGAGAGCCGGACTTCCTTCCTCCGGAACACGTAATGGAGCGGGCAAGACAGGCTATAGACTGGAATATGGTCCGTTATACGCCCGTGCCCGGGACAAACGAGCTGCGGGATGCGGCAGCTGAATACTTTTCCCGCTTCTACCAGGTGGATCCGGGAAGGGAGAGGATCTTGATCACCAATGGTGGCAAGCATGCCCTGTACAATCTATTTCAAGCACTCCTGGATCCCGGGGATCAGGTAATCGTTCCTGCGCCCTACTGGGTCAGCTACCCGGAAATGATCAGATTAAGTGATGCTATTCCCGTTTGCCCGGGCACAGATCCGGAAATGAGCTTCCTGCTGGATGGGCAAACCCTGAGAGAAAACTGCGGACCCCGAACCAGGGCGCTCATTCTGAACACACCCTCCAACCCTACCGGATGCCACTACACTCAGAACCAGCTGGACAAGCTGATAGAGACTGCCCTGAAACAAGGACTGTTTGTTATCTCCGACGAGGTGTACGACCAACTGGTCTTTCCTCCTGCCCAGACCTCTTCCGCCGCGAAATGGGCAGACTCGCACCCGGAAAGCGTGGCTGTGGTGAATGCGCTCTCCAAGAGTTTTTCCCTTACCGGATGGCGGGTGGGATTCGTTCTAGCCCACGAAGAGCTGGTGGAAGGCATGAACAAGATCCAGAGCCAGAGCACCTCCAATGTCTGCAATGTAGCCCAGGAAGCGGCAGTAGCCGCCCTGCGGGGCTCATTCCAGTTCTTGAAGGAACAAAGGGAAATCCTGGCCCGCAGGCGGGATCTGGCCATGGATTATATCAACTCCTGGCCCGGGGTGCAGTGCCCCACTCCGGACGGGGCATTCTACATCTTTCCCCGTGTGGACGGTTACTTTCATAAAAAGATTCCGGATTCCACCGCCATGTGCAGCCATCTCCTGGAAGAGGCCGGGGTTGCCCTGGTCCCCGGGGCAGCCTTCGGTGACGACCGCTGCATTCGCATCTCCTATGCCGTCCACGAGGACAAGCTGAGCCAAGCCCTGCAAAAGCTGGGAGCCTCTCTGAGCAGGATATGATACTGCGCCTGTTCAAACCGGATCCGGCTCGACCCTTTCAATTGGCCAAGTTCCTTTCCTGGAGCTTCCTCCTGGTTATTCTGGGCTGCAGCATCCTGATGATCGTGGTCATCGGCAACTACGCCAAGAGGACCATAGAGCAGAAGAACCATGAATACGCGCATCTGCTGGCGGAAAACCTAAACCATCAGATCTACCGGCGCTTCACCCTGCCTACTGTCTTGGGCTTCGGGGAAATCGACCTCCAGGAGCAAAAGCAGCACGAGAGGCTGGATCAGGTGGTCCGGGCAACCGTGCACGGGTTCAAAGTCTTGCAGGTGCAAATTCTCGACCTGGAGGGCGAAGTAGTCTATTCCCTGAACGGGGAGAAAACCCGGCAAGAGGAGCCGCCCGGAAGGGGCTTCAACCAGGCCAAACAAGGAGAGCCGTATTACCGTATTATCAGGGAAAGGGGCTCTATCTGGTCCTTTCTGGATTTGGAGTTGGCCGAGGAAAGCCACATCCTGCACACCTTCTACCCCCTACGCGCAGAGCAGAGGTTGTCCACCCAGGAAGAGGGGCCACTCATAGGAGTCCTGCAATTCAGTCAGGACATAACCTCAGACCAGGAAACCATCCTATATTTCCAGTTCCTGGTAGCCCTGATCATAATCTCTTCCGCCCTGATCATGTTTTTGCTCCTGTATGTGATCACTCTCCGGGCTGACCGAATCAACGCCGAGCGCATCCGGGAGAAGGACCGCCTGGAGCATAGGCTCCATGAAAATGAGAAGCTGGCCAGCCTGGGAAGAATGGTGGCCACCATATCCCACGAGATACGCAATCCCTTAGGGGTGATACAAAGCAGTGCGGAAATGCTGTACAAGAAGGCAAAAAAGGAAGGAAGCAGAGAAGAAAAGCTGGCTCAAGCCATTTATGAAGAAGCCCAGAGGCTTGGCCGCACGGTATACGATTTCCTGGACTACGCCCGGCCCAAGCAGCCCGTTATGCAGGAAGTGGATCTGGCCGCCATACTCAGGCAGTGCATCTCCTCGCTGGAAAGCGAGCTGCAACGAAAGGATGTGCAGATACGGCTGCATATCCCGGAGGCGATAGCCTTGCAAGGCGACCGGGATCTTTTATACTCTGTCTTGTACAATGTTTTGATCAACGCTGTGCAATCCATGCAGGGATCGGGGAGGATAGACGTGACCTGGCACGAGGAGCTAAATCGCCTGGACATCCACGATTCCGGCCCCGGGTTCAGCCTAGACATGGTGGACAAGTTCACCGAGCCCTTCTTCACCACCAAGGAAGAGGGAACCGGCCTGGGATTGGCCATAGTGAAAAATATCCTGGACAGCCACGAGGCGGAGTTGGAATTTTTGCCCCCCGAAAGCGAAGGCGGGGGGCTGGTTCGAATCACCTTCTCCCGGCGCTGACCGGGACTGGAGAAACCATGTCCGCGCACATCCTGGTCGTGGATGACGAGAAGAACTACCTCCTGCTTCTGGAAACCCTGCTCTCGGAGGAAGGCTACAAGGTCACCTCCCTGCAGGATCCGGAGCTGGCAATTGACTTTCTCCGGGAGTCCGAGGTGGACATTCTAATCGCGGACATGAAGATGCCCGGCATCAGCGGCCAGGGCCTCTTGGAACACGCCAGGACTTACTATCCCCATATCCCGGTGTTGATCATGACCGCCTACGGCAGCATCGACGGCGCAGTGGAAGCCATGAAATGCGGGGCCTTCGACTACATCAACAAGCCATTTTCCAACGACGAGCTCCTGCTGTCCGTATCCAAGGCGGCCAAGATGAGCCAGGCAGAACGCCAAAAGCGCATACTGCAGCAGACCCTGGAGGAAAAACAGGAACTGGACCGGATTGTGGGCCGCTCCCAACCCACAAGGAAGCTGCTGGACCTTATCAGCCGGGTAACCCCAAGCAACAGCAATATCCTTATAGGCGGCGAATCCGGAACTGGCAAAAAGCTTGTAGCCAGAACACTGCACACCATTTCCCGTCATCGGGAAGGCCCTTTTGTATCCATAAACTGCCTGCAACATGAGCTGTTGGACAAGGACAACCTGTACATGGAAATCGAGAGACTCTGGCAGGCTCCTTCGGGAACTCTGTTTCTGGAGCAGGTGGGGGAGCTACCCCTGAGTACGCAGGACAGACTGCTGGAGTTGCTGCAAGGCCGGACCGGAGATTTCGAGCAGCTGACCTCTGCGGAGCAACCGGATCTTCGCATCATCTCCACCACCAACCGCGACTTGAGACAGGCAGTAGAAGAGGGTGGCTTCAGGGAGGATCTGTATTATCTGTTAAACGTAGTGAACATAGAGCTTCCACCCCTGCGGGAAAGAACCGAGGACATTCCAGTCCTGGCCGCCCATTTCCTGGACAGATTCAACAGGCAGAACAGCAAGGAGATCCTTGGATTCACTCCTGAGGCCATGCAGGTTCTGACCGCCTATCACTGGCCGGGTAATGTGCGGGAGTTGGAAAATGTGGTGGAGCGTTGTGTAGTTCTGGCCAGCGGCCAGGAAATCACTTTTCACGAGCTGCCGGCGGAATTAAAGGAAGAGTCCGAGCAGTTCAAGAGCGCGGTGGATATGCTGCCCACCCGCATCGATCTCGGCGACGCGCTGGAAAAAATCGAGGCCGCCCTCATCCGCAGGGCCCTGGTCAAGAACGATTTTATTCAGGTAAAGGCTGCCGAGATGCTGGGCATCTCCAAGAGCCTTCTGCAGTACAAGCTCAAG
>CAYSPQ010000078.1:0-7102 GCA_964432965.1 uncultured Desulfohalobiaceae bacterium | reverse complement strand
TTCAAGGGTGTTGCCTTCTGTGCTGTCATTATACTAGTGATAATCATCTTTTTCGAGCGCGAAGCCTATCCCCTGCGCGAGTCTCTCATTGCCCCGCATGTTATCCAGGTGAGCCAGGAGATGGCCTCCTTTATCCCCACTCATCTCAAGGAGAGATTCTGGGAAGCTGCTGAAGAGCTCCATGAGCTCTGGCAGGACCAGGAGTGGAATGATCTGTATTTCTGGGAAGAAGGAGAATCCTGAAGTGACACGTCTAGATCCGCAACCCATTCTGGAGGTTTTGCATCAGTTATTGGGACCGAACGGCTGTCCTTGGGATAGGGAGCAAACCTCATATTCCCTGTGCGAATATCTGGTGGAGGAGGTGCACGAGCTGGTTGCTGCAGTGCGGGGTGCGGACAAGGAAGGTATTGTCGAAGAATTGGGGGATGTGTCCTTTTTGCTTTTTTTTCTGGCCGAGCTCCTTTCCAGGGAATACGGTATTGGGCTTCAACAGGCCTGGCAGGAGAGTGCCAGGAAGATGAAAAGACGGCACCCCCATGTATTTTCGGACACTCAATTTCAGAGCCGGCAGGAGTTATGGCAATCCTGGGAGCGGATCAAGAGCCAGGAAAAAACCGAAGCTGATCCAGGCAGTGTTTCAGCTGGAAAAATGGCCAGCATACCGGATTCACTACCCCCACTGACCAAGGCCTACCGCATCCACTCCAAGGCCGAAAAGTCGGGGTTTACCTGGGCAGAAGACAAAGAGCAGGAGGGGGCACTGCTCAGGGAATGGCAGGAATGGATCCAGGCGCGGGACAGGGGTGATCAGAGCCAAAAAGAGGAGGAATTCGGTGACCTGCTCTTCAGCTTGGTAGAGCAAGGCAGGAGACAAGGTATCAAGGCTGCTGCTGCCTTGGAGCTGGCCAATCAGAAATTCCAGCGAAGATTCCAAGGGGCCCGGCAATTGGCTGAACGCAAGGGCCTTGATTGGGATGAACTGGACATGGAAGCCAAGGATACCCTCTGGGAAGAAGTCAAGCGGAGGGAAAGGGAAGATGGCGTCTTTCAGGAGACCTAGTGAAGCGATTCCGATTCTTCCTTTTCCTTTGGGATTTTCCCTTGCTTGCACGCCGAAGATGGTTATTTTGCTGTTCCTCCTTTCTACCTCTGCCCTGCGATTCTGGAGGCAGACAGCCATTGGCGCAGCATTTCCGCCATGATCATGGCCCCGGCCTGGGCTACATTTAGGGAGTCCAGTCCGCCGGGCATGGGAATATGCAATCCCTGGTCGCATCTCTTGGCCACTCCCGGCCTGACCCCTTTCTCCTCGTTGCCCAGAACCACTATGGCAGGCCAGCAAAGCTGTAGGGAGAAGATATTGACGCTGCCCTCATCCTGACCGGCATAATACGCCGTGCCCCCTTTTTCCTTTATTTGTTCCAGGAAACGGGCCATATTGGTCACCCGGGCAACCGGCAGCCTTTCCAGTGCCCCGGCCGAGGATTTCATCGCCCGGGAACCCAGGCTGGCGGAACGATCCTTGGTAAGCACCATACCGGCTATACCCAGAGCAGAGCCGGTTCTGGCCAGAGCCCCCACATTGCCCTGATCCTGTAAGTGATCCAAGGCCAGTAGCATGGGGATAGGTCGCCTGTACAGTTGATCCACAATGCTCTTCTCGTCCAGGAATCCCGGGGCAAAGGACTTGGCCACCACTCCGTTGTGCTTGTGCTCGGTTAGGTCATCGAGTTTGGCAGGGGGGACAACCTGGTATTTTATGCCGTATTTCCTGCAGAGATTCAGGATAAAAGCGGTTTCCCTTTTTCTGCCTTCCTGGATGTATACGGTCTCGACTTTTTGCGGAGAATTCTGTAAAATTTCTTTTACTGCTCTTTTGCCGGCAACTGTTGTGTGTCCCATAGTTATCATTCGTCCCTTTTGCTTGGGGCAGGCAATTTCCAGCAAGAAAAGACAGACCACGTCAGCTCGGTTCGGTTCAGTTCAGTCTGAATGGCGAGTCTCTATTGGGTAAGCCTTCTGGCTAAATCCAGTCAGGTTCGCAAGTAGGTCCAGCAACTGCTTTCATGGTGCAGTCCAGGTAAAGGAGACAATTCCTGCAAAGAGGAAACCGGTCATGTGGAAACGCTTTTTGCCCCAACCGCTGTCAGGCAGTGCATTCATCTTGGGCGCGATCCTTTTTTCCCTTGCGATAGGATCGTTTTCCTGTGCAAATTTACCCTCCCTGGCCCCGGAAGATCCCCGCGCCCCCTCCGAGCCGGAGGAGTCGAAAGAGGATCTGCAATCCGAGGAGCTTCCCCTGATGATACCTCCCCTGGCCTCGACCCTGCACTTCAGCACTGACCTGAAGGGAAGGGATATAGCTGAAGAGTTCACCCAGGCCCTGGAGGAGGAGGTTTGGCCCGATCCACTCTCCATGGAGAGCTTGCCCCTGCCCGAGGAGCCAGAGGCAGAGGATCCAGCATTTCTTGAGGATCCCGAATTTGAGATCACCCTAAAGGAAACCTCGGTAATGCGGGATTACTTGGCCTATTACACCCAGAGCCAGCGGCAAACCTTTCAGAGCTGGCTACAGAGGAGCGAACGGTATTTGCCCCATATCAAGGGGGTTTTTCAAGAGCACGATTTGCCCAAGTTTCTAATCTTTCTGCCTTTTGCCGAAAGCGGATTCAATCCTTGGGCCTACTCCAGAGCCGGTGCAGCGGGAGTCTGGCAATTCATGCCGGCTACAGCCAGACAATATGGCCTGCAGGTGAACTGGTGGATTGACGAGCGCCGTGATCCCTACCGTTCCACCGAGGCGGCGGCCCGTTACCTAAAAGAACTTCATCGGCAGTTCGACTGCTGGTATCTGGCCCTGGCTGCATACAATGCCGGAGGTGGAACTGTAAATCAGGCCCAGCGACTGAGCGGCAGATACGATTACTACCGGATTCTGGATGAAACCAGATACTTGCCCAGGGAAACCAGGGAGTATGTACCCAAGTTCAAGGCGATCCTGAAAATTGTCAAGAATCTGGAAACCTACGGCTTTGCCGAGTTGAACCTGGATAATGCGGACAACCCCACTAGGCTGGATGTGCCTTCCGGTACCGACCTTACCAGCCTATCGGAAAGAATGGGAATGGAATGGGATGAATTCCGTAACTACAATCCTTTCCTCCGGAGGCATGTAACACCACCCGGTGAGGACACCACCATATATATTCCAGAGCAGAAAAAAGAGGTTGCCCAAAATCATGTCCAGCAATTGCGAGAGCAGCCGGAAAAGGAATACGCCAGATACCGTATCCAGCAGGGTGACTCCTGGTGGCGTCTTTCCCGGCGTTTCGATGTCCCCATCCACATCCTCAAGGACCTGAACAACAAATCCTCCGATATCCTGCACCCCGGGGAATCCGTTCTGGTTCCCACGACTCATGCGGGAGGAGGAGAAAGGGTTGCTGGCTCAGAGGATCTTACCACCTACGTGGTTCAGACAGGAGACACCCTTTCCGAGATAGCCAGCCGCTTCGACCTCTCCCTTGCCCAGATTCGCAGGGCCAACGATTTGAGCTCTGGCAAGAGCCTTATCCGACCCGGGCAGGAGCTGCATATACCCCGGGAAGGCAGGGGGCATCAGAAGGCGGATGTGGAGGATAGAGCGAATTACACTGTTCAGGAGGGGGACAGCCTTTGGGAGATAGCCCGCCGCTTTGATGTGGGTCTGGACACTCTGGTTGCCGCTAATAACCTGGATGATCCGGCAAACATTCGTAAAGGAATGGAGCTGTTCATTCCAGGACTGGCCGAGACCCCGGGTCCGGTAGTGGACAGGGACGGAGGGGAGATAGTCTACCGTGTGCAGAAGGGGGACAATCTATGGGGCATTGCCCGCAAGTTCGGGGTCAGTACGGAGCAAATCATTTCCTGGAACAAGCTGGGACAGGAGCACAGAATCCATCCAGGGGACAAACTAAGGATCAGGCTGCAGGATTGACCGGTTACAGGCAGCTTGATCTTCCCGCCAGGGACCGGGGCTGTGCAACAGGCTCAACTCTTGGCTTTGCAGCCAGTAAGTAAAGGGATTCAGTAGGTAAGTCCTGTTAATGGATCCAGCCTCAAGGGAGAGATGCGGACTGCGGCTACCTCTTCCGGTGAGGACAGAGGGGTGTAAAGACGAAGGCTATCCCCCTCTTGGCCGATAGCCGTGGCCAGGGATAGGCAGTAGCCTTGTTCATCCAGCAATCCCAGCAGGGAGTTTCTCTTGCAGCGCGGGAGCTCGTATACCGGAAGCCTGGGGATGTTCAGAGTTGTCTCCCTTGCGCCATGGAAATGTTTCTGGAATTTCTTCCTTCGAGACTGAATCCTGTGTTCCCTGGTTTTGGCTCGAGCTCCCGGAAGCGGCGTCAATGTCTGAACCCACAGTCCAGGATGCTTGCGCAACGGAGCCAGGAGGGGTTCCAGCTCGCGCTTGCCTTGCAGGGCGAGGATCACATCCGGCTGCAAGAGCTTCAGCTTGTATTCCTTTAGAACAAGGCCTCCCGCCTTTTTGTCCACGAATCCCGTGGTATCCACAACCAGTGTCTCTGCCTTCAGTTCCGCGCTTCTTTCCTGGAGCCTCTTTAGGCCCGTGAGAAGGGGAAGCTGCGCCTCGGAGGCATCCTCTTTGCCCACGAAGAATGTAGAGCAGGGCGGGGGTGTTTCCTGCGTTCCCTTTTCCGCTAGGGCCAGGTTAAGGGTAGTAGGCAGCCCCAGAGTGGATTGTCCAATATCACCGTCTATCCAGGCGACCTTTGTTTCGTCTTCCGCCAAGCGGCGGACCAGATGAGTGGCCAGGGTGCTCTTGCCCCTGTCCTGAGAGCCTAGAAGCACGATCCTTCCTCGAAGGGAAAGTGAATCCACCTGTCTCCAGTACTCTTCGGAGGAAATCGCAGTGTCGCCTCTCATTAGCTTCTATCCCCAAGTTTGCCCGGGTAGGTCAAGCCAGATGTCGGCGCACTAGGGAGGTCATTTCCTCAGCGGGCAGATCCTCGCCGGTCCAGATGCGGAACTGCTCCCTTGCCTGCTCCACGAACATGCCCATTCCGCTTATAATGCCACAGCCCTTGTCCCGGGCCCTGCGCAGCAACTTGGTCTCTTCCGGGTTGTAGACCAAGTCGTAGACCAGGGGAAAGCGACCACAGTCCGGATCCAGGGGGAGGCTTTCCTCTGCCTTGCCCTTCATGCCCAAGGGAGTGGCGTTTACCAGCAAGTCCGCCTCTTGATTTTCTCTTTCCTCCCAGGGAACGGGAGTTATTCCCCTGTCTCTGCCAAGTGCCTCCAGTTTGGCCTGGTCCCGGGCGGTGACCGCTATCTTCCGCACCTGGAGCCTTTCCAAGCCCTCGATGCAGGACAGGGCAGCTCCTCCTGCCCCCAGGATCAAAGCGGAGTGTAGTTTTTCGGTTAGAGTGGAGAGCGGATATATGAATCCGGCTAAGTCGGTGTTTTCTCCCCACAATTGTCCTTCCCGCCAGTAAAGTGTGTTTACCGCTCCAATAGACAGGACTGCCTCGCTCAACCTGTCCAGATAGGGAATAATGTCCTGTTTGTGGGGAATGGTTACGCTGACTCCGGTGATGGGTAGTGTGCGCACAGCCACCAGGAAGTGGGGCAAGTGCTGCGGGTCGATGCTCCAGGCAAGGTAGGCGCAGGGGAGTTGGTATTTTTGGAAGCCCCAGGTATGAAGAACTGGACTGAGGGACTGCTGGAGCGGAAAGCCCACAACCCCATAGAGCTCACGTAAATGGATCGGCTCCTGCTGCATCAATTGCTCTCCTGAAGCACCTTGCGGACCTCTTCCGCCCCGGCCTGCATGGCCCGATAATTGGCCCGGACGAGTCTTTCGTCGTCCTTGCCCAGGACAAGGGGAAAACAGTCCATAACCCGCTCGATTTCCACAATGCCCGAGGCCTCTAACCAGGCACCCAGGGCGACCATGTTGGCCATTCTGGGGTTACCCATCTCGATGGCCAGGTCATTGGCTGGCACCCGGAAGGAGCGGATCCTCTCCCCTTCCAGCAGGGAGCCTTCCACTATGGAAGTATTGACCACCTGCAAGCCGCTGTCCTGAAGCCGGGGCTGGAACTTCTCCAGAGAGGGCTGATTCATGATGATCAGGCTTGTGGGGTGCATGACCAAGGGTGAGCCGATTTCTTCCTGGGAAATTACTACCGTGCAATTGGCTGTCCCTCCTCGCTGTTCCACCCCGTATACCGGCATGTAGGTAACGTAGAGACCGGTCTGCATAACGGAGTAGGCTAGAAGGTTCCCAATGAGAAGCACTCCTTGTCCACCGAATCCAGCAATTATTACATCCTGGTACAGAGCCATTCCAGCCTCTCTTGCGCTTGGCCTGCTCTTTTCCACAGGCTGTTGTTCGCCTCTCGAGCTTTGACAGCTATTGTCTTCGGCTAAGATCCGTTTTCCCTTTCTTCCCTGGCACTGTCCTTGAACACCCCTAGGGGGAATCTGCGGGTCAGCACACTGCCCACGTGCTCGTGGGCCTGAAGGGTGTCCATCTTCCAGTTGGTGGGGCAGGAGGACAAGAATTCCACAAAGCTGAACCCCCTGTTGTTCAATTGGGTGTCCACTGCCTTTTGCAGATTCCTTTTGGCCCTTTTGATATTCTTGATGGAGTTGACCGCTGATCTGGCCGAGAAGGCGGTCCCCTCTAAAGAGGCGATCAGCTCGCTCATGTTGAAGGGCGCCCCATCCCTTTCCATGCTCCTGCCTTCCGGAGAGGTGGTGGTGCGTTGTCCCATAATGGTGGTGGGGGCCATCTGCCCCCCGGTCATTCCGAAAACGGTATTGTTTACAAAGATGATGGTCAGATTCTCCCCCCGATTGGCGCAGTGCATGATCTCCGAGAAGCCGATGGAAGCCAGGTCACCGTCTCCCTGATATCCGAACACGAAGGCGCTTGGGCTGGCCCTCTTTACTCCGGTGGCCACAGCCGGCGCCTTTCCGTGCGGGGCTTCCACGGCATCCACATCGATGTAGTCGTAGATGAAGACGGAGCATCCCACGGAACCCACACATATGGTGGATTCCTGCAACTGGTTGCGCTCCAGGCATTCCC
>CAYSPQ010000077.1:0-7156 GCA_964432965.1 uncultured Desulfohalobiaceae bacterium | reverse complement strand
ATCGGCAAGAGGCAGCTCTGTCTGGCCAATCTGGTGAATCATTTTCCCGTGTTTTTTCTGCATCTGCCCACTACCTTGTTCATCGTCCTGCCCCTGGCCGGGTGGGCTGGGGGCATTTACCTGGTCCTGGTGCTGCTGGCCCTGCTCCTGCGCACCTCCTTTTTTCTTGTCCTGGGACGTTTTTTGCTACCTCCGCCGCGGGAGCCGGAGGTGGATGGCACCTCCGGGAACGGCTCTTCCGGAAGGCCCCCTTTTCGCCAGATTGCGGCCCAGGTACGGGACAAAGTCCCGCCCCGCTTTGTGCAGATCATGCAGTACGTGATCCCCATCTACATCCTGGTCTTCGGGCTGAACCAGATGGGTGCCTTCGACTTCATGCGGGAGGCGCTTTCCCAGGCCGGAGTGGGACAGGTCATGCCCGTGGAATCCCTGTCCATGGTAGTGGTGGCCTTTCTGGCGGACTACAGCACCGGATTCGCCACTGCCGGGGCACTTCTGGACAATCAGGTCCTGGGGCTGCATCAGGCAGTAATAGCCCTCTTGCTGGGCAACATCATCGCCTTTCCCGTGCGCTCCCTGCGGCATCAACTGCCCCGCTACCTGGGGATATTTTCCCCCAAGCTGGGGACCCAGCTTTTGCTACTGGGACAACTGGCCCGAATTGCCAGCTTGGCCCTGGTGGGCGTGCTATATGCGGTATTTGTATTAGTGTAAACGGTGAACCGTGAAAAATCATCCATACACTCATCCATAATCACTGTTCACTGTTGTATTTCACGCACATGCAACAAAGAGACGGGATATGAACAAGCAGCAAGATCCCTTGGCAGGGAACTGGATCGAGGAGGAGTCCTTTAGGCGCATAGAAGAGGAAGTGCCCGAGCCCAGGCCCTTTTCCGGACAGGAGTGGACTGTGGTGCGCCGCATGATCCACGCCTCCGCGGATTTTGATCTCCTCTCCCTGACCTGTTTTCATTCCAGGGCGGTACAAGCGGGCAAGGAGGCCTTGTCCAGAGGAGCCACCATAGTGGCGGACACGGAGATGACCCGGGCCGGTCTGACTTCCGCCAGGCTGGAGCGGCTGGGCTGCAAGGCCTTGTGCTACCTGAATTCACAGCAGGTGAAGGAATGGGCGGCACACGGAGAAAAAACCCGCTCCGAGCTGGCCATGGAAGCGGCAGCCCAGGACGCTGCTGAGGCGGTTTACGTGATCGGAAACGCGCCCACCGCCCTGCAGGCCCTGCTGGATCTATGCCGGGAAGGGGGAATTAACCCGCCACTGATTATCGGCATGCCAGTGGGCTTTGTAGGTGCTGCCGAGGCCAAGCAGGGCCTGGAGGAGCGGAGCCTGCTCCCCTTTATCACCCTGCGGGGACGCAAGGGCGGCTCCGCTATCGCCGCCTCCTGCCTCAATGCCCTGGCCGAGCTGGCCCTGGGGGAAAAGCCGGAACAAAGCGGTAATGAACCGCAATAAAGGGCGCATCGGAGTAAGCACCGGCTCCTGCGCAGCAGCCGCGGCAAAGGCGGCCTTGCTGGCCCTTGCCGGCGGGGCGCCCAGGGAGGTGGACATTCCCCTTCCCTCGGGACAAAGGCTTGCCCTCACCGTCCGGAAAAGCCTCCTTTGCCAGGATGAAGCCATCGCCGAGGTGATCAAGGATGCGGGAAGCGACCCGGACGTGACTCACGGCGCCCTTATTCGGGCCCGGGTCAGCTACAGCTTCGAGGCCTCCTCCCGAGAGGTTTTGCTCTATGGGGGACAGGGAGTGGGCAGAGTAACCCAGCCGGGATTGGAGCTGCCGGTGGGCGAGACAGCCATCAATCCCGAGCCCAGGGCCCAGATCCGTCGGGCGGTTCGGGAAGCAATGCCGGAGGGGGAAACTCCTGGAGTGCGGGTGGTGATAGAAGTGGACCAAGGGCAGGAGCTGGCCAGAAAAACCATGAACCCCAGGCTGGGCATAGTGGAGGGCATATCCATACTGGGCACCAGAGGCACTGTTCTGCCCTACTCCGCGGAATCCTACAGGGAAACCATCCGCATGGGACTGGATGTGGCCCGGGCGCGGGGCCTGAGGGAAGCCGCCCTCAGCACCGGGGGCCGCAGTGAGAGGCTAGTTAGCGGATATCTACCTAATTTGCCCGGATACGGCTACATCCAGATAGCGGACTTCTTCGCCTTTTCTCTGGAGCTGGCCGCGGCAAGGGGCTTTTACACCGTTTACTTGAGCCTCTTCTTTGGCAAGCTGGTAAAGATGGCCCAGGGTTTCGCCTACACTCACGCCGGCTCCAGCCGGACAGACTTCGACTTGCTTGCCCAGTGGTGCCGGAAACACGGAGCGGATCAAGAGCTGGCCCGGGCCATTGGCCGGGCAAACACCGGCAGGCACGCCCTGGAAATGCTCAAGCAAAGCAGCGTCCTGCAGCCTTGTCTTCAAGGTATCTGCTCCCGGGCCCGGGAACGGGCCCTCGGCTTTTCCGGCGGGAAGCTGGAGGTATTGTGCTTCCTGTTCGACTTCGACGGAGAGCTGTTGTATACGCAGACTGAGCCGTGAGCTGTTCGCGCATCTCACGGTCCACTATTCACAGTTAAAATAAGGGTATTGCATGCAGGATAATCCAGTGCGGGTAATGGGCCTGGGTCCCTGTCCGGAAAGGGTTTCTCCCGAGCAGGAGGAGATTCTGCGGCGAGCCGGGGTGTTGGCCGGCGGAACACAGCTTCTGCAACCCGTCTCTCATTACGGGGCGGAGCTCATGCCCCTGCGTAGACCCCTTTCCGAATGGATCTTTGATCTGCAGGATAGACGGCAAAGGGGACAAGAGGTGGTGGTCTTGGCAGACGGAGATCCCCTGTTCTTCGGCATAGGTGCCCGCCTGTGCCGGGAGCTGGGCCCGGAAGCCACACAGATCCTCCCCGGGGTGAGCGTGCTCCAGGCTGCGGCAGCCAGGCTCTGTCTGCCCTGGCAGGAGATTGCTGCGGTTTCCCTGCACGGCAGGAGCGATACTCTTCCCCTGAGACGGGCCCTGGCCCAGAGGGACCGCGTGGGAGTATACACCGACGAGGAGCATACTCCGGGCCACATCGCCCGGGAGTTGCTTTGTACAGGGGTGGAGGGATTTGAGATCCGGGTGCTGGAAAGGCTCTTTCGCTCCGGGGAGAAGGTGCAAAGCCTCAGCCTGGAGCAAGCTGCGGAGATGACTTTTGCCCAGCCCAACCTCGTTCTGCTGGAAAGACGCCAGCCACCGCAGGTGACTCTAGTGCCGGGGCTTGCCGAAGAAGAACTGGAACACGAGAGCGGGCTCATCAGCAAGAGGGAAGTCCGACTGGCTTCCCTGGGCGCCCTGGGGCCCAATTCCGGGGACAACTTGTGGGACATAGGGGCTGGCTCCGGCTCCTTGGCACTGGAGGCTTCCTTGTTCATCCACCGTGGGCGCATCCTGGCAGTGGAGAAGGAGGAGGCAAGGCTGCGGCATATCCAGAAGAACATTTCCCGCACCGGAGCCTATGCGGTGGAGCCGGTTCACGGCATAGCACCTGATTGCTTCCCCCGGCTGCCCGATCCGGACCGCATCTTTCTGGGAGGCGGAGCGGGCAAGGACCACCATTTGCTGGAAGAGGCCTGGTCCCGCCTCCGGCCTGGAGGCAGGCTGGTGGCCAACCTGGTCCTTTGGGGCTCCTTGCGGGGCATGCTGGACTGGGCGGAAAAACGTATGCTGCAGCCCGAGCTTACCCAGATCCAGGTGAACCGGGGCAGCCCTTTGCAGGGGGACCTTCGGCTGGCAGCACTGAACCCTGTTTACATCCTTGCCTGTCAAAAACGCTGAGAAGAGAAGCAATATGAGCTCATATACTGCACCGGTATATTTCCTGGGCGCCGGTCCCGGCGATCCGGAGCTGATCACGGTCAAGGCCCAAAGGGTCCTCACCTCGGCGGACACGATTGTCTACGCCGGTTCCCTGGTTCCCCGCGAAATCCTGTCCTGGTGCCCGGAGGAGGCAATCATTCGCGACTCCTCCTCCCTGACCCTGCAGGAGACCCACGCCCTGATCCGGGACAGCTTGCAAAAGGGGCACCTGGTAGCCCGGGTGCATACCGGAGATCCCACCCTTTTCGGAGCCATCAGGGAACAGATCCATCTTTTGGAACAGGAGGGCATCCCCTACGAGATAGTCCCCGGAATAAGCGCCGCCTTTGCCGCTGCTGCCCAAGCCGGGATATCCTATACCCTGCCGGAGCGCACCCAGAGCCTCATCCTCACCCGTGCCGCGGGAAGAACTCCAGTTCCGGAAAGAGAAAGTTTGCGCTTGCTGGCGCGGCACCAAAGCGCCATGGCGGTGTATCTCTCCGCCGGAAATGCGTCCTCCGTGCAGGAGGAGCTCCTAGAGGGGGGATATCCAAAGGACACCCCGGTGGTGATCGCCTACCGAGTGGGCTGGCCGGAAGAGCGCATTCTCCCCACCCACCTGGAGCGCATGGCGGACACGGCCAAGCGGGAGGACATTTCCCGGCAGGCCCTTTTCCTTATCCTGCCGGGCCAGCAGGAGGAACCCGTGTTTTCCAAGTTGTACAACCCGGACTTCTCGCATGGCTTTCGCGAATAAGATCGCAATGTACGCCCTTACCCGCAACGGGGCGGAGCTGGCCCGCAGGCTGCAAAACTTCAGGCTGGAGGCCCCGCGGATTATGGCCCCGGAGGAAGGGGAAAGGAGTCACTCTTTACCCGAAGCGGGCGGGCAGGGGCAATGCTCCCCGGAAGAGGGCTGCACCCGCCCGGATATATTCCTTCCTCTGGAGCTTGCGGAGGAATTCGGAGCTCACGGTTTTTCCGGACTCAGCCCCCTGCTGCGGCACAACTTTGCCGCCTACTCCGGGCACGTTTTCATAACAGCCGCGGGAATCGCGGTGCGGGCAATCACACCTTTGCTGCGGGACAAGCACAGGGATCCGGCAGTTGTGGTCCTGGATCAAGCCGGAGAACACGCGGTCAGCTTGCTCTCCGGGCACACCGGAGGGGGAAACGCTCTGGCCCGCCAAATCGCCCGGGTCCTGGGCGGCAGGGCGGTGATCACCACGGCCACGGACTGTCTGGGGCTGCCCTCGGTAGACGAACTTGCCGCGTCCAGGGATCTGGTGCCTGCCAATCCGGAGGCTATAACCCGGGTGAATGCCGCTCTGGCCAACAGCCGGCCCCTGCAGCTCTATGACCCCAGGAAACGGCTGGGCCTGGAGGAATCCCTGCCCGGCGGATTTCCCCTGCACCCTATCCAGGACCAGCAGGAGCTGGATCCCGGCCGGGCAACAGTATGGGTGGACTGGCGTCTTCCCCCGGAAACCATCTCCAGGAGTGCCCTGGTCCTTCATCCCCGCTGTCTGGTAGCCGGGGTGGGATGCAACAGAAACACCCACAGCCGGGAAATCCTGGAGCTGATCCACTTAGTTTTCCAGGAATACGGCCTGGCCCTACAGAGCCTGTCCTGTCTGGCCACCAGCGAGGCAAAAGCGGACGAGGCCGGACTGCACAAATCTGCCCAGGCCCTGCAGGTCCCCCTTGTGACCACTGACTCGGATAGCCTAAAGCGTATACCTGCGCCGCATCCTTCGGCTACGGTGCACAAACATATGGGAGTAGCAAGCGTATGCGAAGCAGCGGCCCTTCACCATTCCCGGGCAGGGAGACTGATGATAAGCAAGCGCAAGAGCAGGAACGCCACCCTGGCCATCGCCCTGGCCGGTTGACCGCGGTGGGGCTGGGTCCCGGCGGAGAGGAGCACATGACTCCGGCTGCGAGCCGGGCCTTGACCGAGGCGGAAGTAGTCGTGGGCTACACCACCTACCTGGGTCTCCTGCACGAGGAGACATTACGGGACAAGGAGGTGGTGAGCACGGGCATGACCGGGGAGATACAGCGCTGCAGAACCGCTGTGGAACGGGCCTTGCAGGGCAGGAGCACCGCCGTTGTCTGCAGCGGAGACCCCGGCATCTATGCCCTTTCTGGCCTCCTGCTGGAATTGCTCCTGGAGCGGGGAGTCCTGGACAGGGTCCCCTTCCGGGTAGTCCCCGGAGTGCCGGCATTCTGCGCCGCTGCCTCCCTGCTGGGGGCGCCGCTCATGCACGATTTTGCCGTGGTCAGCTTGAGCGATCGCCTGACTGCCTGGAAGACAATAGAGCGCAGGATCCGGGCCGCCATGGACGGGGATTTCGTGCTGGCCCTGTACAACCCGCGTTCCAAAACCCGCACCTGGCAGCTGCCCCGGGTGCTGGAAGTAATAACGTCAAGGCAAGGGGGACAAAGGCCGGCTGGTCTGGTCAAGAGCGCCTCCCGGGAGGGAGAGCAGGTTAAACTGACCACAGTGGAGGCCCTTGACCCGGAGGAAGTGGATATGTTCACCACAATTATCATAGGCAATTCGCAAAGCCGAACACACAACAGTGTCATGTTCACCCCAAGAGGATACATGGCCAAATATGAAGGGGGATAGGGCATGAAGGGATATGTCCAGGTGTACACCGGTAACGGGAAGGGCAAGACGACAGCGGCCATAGGGCAGGCAGTGCGGGCGGCCGGAGCCGGATGGAAGGTCTACATTGCCCAGTTCGTCAAGGGAATGCACTATTGCGAACTGGACAGTCTGCAGCGCTTTTCCGATCTAATCCACATAAGGCAGTACGGGAGGGACTGCTTCATTCACGGAGATCCCACTCAGGAGGACTGCCGTCTGGCGGCTTCCGCCCTGGAGGAGGTGACCTCGATAATCCATTCCGGGGATTACCAGATGGTGGTCCTGGACGAGATCACCATAGCCCTTCACTACAGGCTGCTGGATCTGGAGGGTGTCCTGGATCTCATCCGTAACCGCCCCGAAGGAGTGGAACTGGTTGTCACCGGGCGCAAGGCTCCGCAGGAGATCCTGGATATCGCGGACCTGGTCACCGAAATGCGGGAGATCAAGCATTTCTATGAACAGGGGGTGCAGGCCAGGGACGGGATCGAGAAATAGGTAAACAGTGAGCTGTGAACGGTGAAGTTGTTCATGAGTAGATCTTGAAAATATCAAGGATAAATGCAAGTTATCTGCAAGGAAGAGTATTTCAATACTCGCAAGAGGAAATAACTATTACCTCGATTAAGCTTACTATAATACAAAAATACATTTCTTCAT
>CAYSPQ010000076.1:0-7259 GCA_964432965.1 uncultured Desulfohalobiaceae bacterium | reverse complement strand
CCGACTTCCAGGCCCTGCCCAGGGACACCCAGAGGCAGAAGCCGGTGGTGGGAGTAGTGGGAGAGATCTATGTGCGATCCAATCCCTTCGCCAATGAGAACCTGGTCCGCAATCTGGAGGAGCTGGGTCTGGAGGTCTGGCTGCCCACGATCGGAGAATGGATCCACTACATCAACCATATAAACAAGAAAGAGGCCCTTTCGGAAAAGGCCCTGAAAAGATGGCTCCAGCTTTACCTGCAGAGCCGATACCAGCACAAGACGGAACATTACCTTCTCCAGGCCTGCAACTCGCACCTGAGATCCCTGCACGAACCGGAAATTCCGGAGTTGCTGCGGAGCGCCTCGCGATTCATGGATCCGCGCTTCGAGGGAGAGGCCATACTCTCCGTGGGGAAGAGCCTGGATTATTACCAGAAGAATGTACAGGGAGTGGTCAACGCCATCCCCTTTACCTGCATGCCCGGAGGAGTGGTGGACTCCCTGCTCAAACGACTCACTGCGGAAAATCCCATTCCCTCCATGACCCTGGTCTTCGACGGCCAGCAGGAAACGAACACCCAGAACCGGCTGGAGGCCTTCGCCCATCAAGTCTATCAGGGATTTTCCCTGGCCGAGTCTTCCTAGCGGACACCCTTGTCCCTGGCCGGATCATGATTTATATTAGTAATGAGCTTTCGCTGCCGGGAAGAGTCGGCGGATCGTCGCTGTCCCCTCACTCACTTGTAGAAAACAAGGTAAAAGACTGACAGATTGCGGAATCAAGTGAGTGAGGGGACGGAGGAAAGTCCGGGCTCCACAGGGCAGGACGCTGGGTAACGCCCAGGGGGAGAGATCCCCGGAAAGTGCCACAGAAACTATACCGCCCCCTCACCCATCTGATCAACGGCTTCTTTGCTTCTTGCTCGGCCCAGAAACGAGGCCTTCAGCAGCTGACTCCACCAAGAAGCTTAGAATCCGTAAATCAGATGGGTGAGGGGGCAAGGGTGCAACGGTGGGGTAAGAGCCCACCAGCTGTCGTGGCGACACGGCAGGCTCGGCAAACCCCGTCCGGAGAAAGACCAAATAGGGGAGCGCTTGAGGCTGGCCCGGCCGAGGCTCCCGGGTGGGTCGCTAGAGGCAGGGAGAAATCCCTGTCCCAGATTAATGACGATCTACCCCTCACCCACTTGATCTACGGAGCCCTGGCTTCTTGGGGAAAGTGAACACTGAAACCCTTTTCCCTGTAAGGCCAAGAAGCCTGGGAGCCGTTGATCAAGTGGGTGAGGGGGAAACAGAACCCGGCTTACGTCCGGCTCGCCCCGGTGGTGAAGGCTTATTCCAGGCCCGCTTCTACCTAGAAGCGGGCCTTTTTTCCGCAGGACTCATACAGTCCGACTCCTGGTAAAAGGGGACAGGAAAGAATTTCCCCAACAATCAAAAACGAATTTTTAGATTGATGGGGATACACGGGTAAGGACAGCAAGACTAGCAAGCATTGCTTGAAAACACCGCCAGAAGCAACTTTAGACCATATCTGCCAGCCAATTCAGCCAAGCAAGGAGACAAAAGCATAATCAGCTCCTCCAAGGCATATCCTGCTCAATTGCTTCCATCCTGAAGCGGGCCATGTAGTTCAGCTCCGGAACCGAAGCCTGGAAGACCTGCTGCAGGGCAGGATGATGAAAACGGTGCAGGCTGTAGTGAAGAACTGGCCTAAAGCCCCGCTTGTGCTTGTGAGCACCGCCTATTCCCGGATCAAACCTGCGTATCCCCTTCTGTATGGCCCATTCCATGGGTAAATAAAAACAGGTATTGAAGTGCAGGTGCTTGATCTCCTTGCTGCATCCCCAATAACGCCCATAAAGATGCTCGCCCTTGTGGACCAGCAGGGCCATCCCTACTGGATCCCTCACTCCCTGTTGATAGGCGCAGACCAAAAGCAGTCTGGAACGGTAAGAGACCAGCCCTTGAAAAAAATCGCGATTGAGATGGAGGCAGGCCCAGGGACCGTATTGCAGATTTGTGCGCAAATAAAACTCGTACATCAAATCGAGATGCAGGGGGCTGATATCGTCCCCGCTACACAAGGAAAAGGAGACACCTGCCTCCTGCATGGCCCGACGTTCCTTTTTTATGGTCTTGCGTTGTCTTGAGGTGAATTGAGACAAAAAATCCTGAAAATCCCTGTAACCCGGGTTTTCCCAAACAAAGCCCTGGTGTTCCCACAAGCTGTATCCGATCTGCTGCATGGGCTCTACCCAGTCAGGATCCACAAAGTGGAAATGCTCTCCAGATAGCCCTCCTCTTTTGCAGAGCCGCTCCACTGCTCTAGCCATGCCCAGATGAAGCCACTGGCTGCTGTAAACGGAAGACGTTAGTAAGCGAAATCCGGGCATGGGAGTAAAAGGAACCATTCCCAACAGCTTGGGATAATACCCTAGATTCAGCTGTTTTGCTGCTTCTTGCCAAATCTGATCAAAGATGTATTCTCCGCTGCTATCTGTTCGGACATAGAGCGGGGCTGCTGCAATCAATTCCTCGCCGCGCCACACAGTGAAATGCAAAGGGATCCAGCCCTGACCGCGCCTTACACAGCCAGTGCTCTCCAACAAATAGAGCCACTCCCACTCCAGAAAGGGAGACTCGGCGGGCAGAGCCAGGGCATTCCAGGCCCGGGGGTCTATCTCCTCCATTCCGGTTTTCCAGGATACGGAGTATTCACCGCTATAATGTTGTTCCACAGATTGCATGATTACCGCGGAATTCTCCGAGCCTTGTTCACGTTTGAAGGGAGGCAGGCAAATGCAAAACCAGTCCAAAGCCCTAGTGCATTGTCGCAGTTCCTAGTTCAGCCTGAAACAATATTTTGCACCTTACTCTTGCTTCCCCTGCCGCAACCGCTGCAGACAACCCGCCACACAGCTATCGCAGTCGATGCATTGCTCGCACTCACGACAGATTCGGGTAAACGCGGAAATCCAGTCTGCGCCAGTGCGGGGGCAGGTACGCACGAACTGAACAAAGGATATAAGACGATCCAGGGCCTCGTCGTCGATATGATGCTCCAGCCGGCAGGCATTGGACTCCGCCAAGTCCTCGGGAAGCTGAAGGAAAGTGTGCAGGAATTCAAAGAGGGCCTTGTGCCGATAGACTATGCGGCTGGCCTGGCGAAAGCCCTCCGTGGTCAGGGTAATCGCACTATAGGGATGGTAGTGTATCAGTCCCTTGTAGGCCAGAGTCTGTAAAGCCCCGGTTACCGAACCGCGTTGCACGCCCAGACGTTCCGCAATATCCTTGGAACGGGCGGACTTGCTCTCCAGCTCCAGGGAGAAAATGGCCTCCAGATAGTCCTCCAGACTGGAGGTCAACGATTCTGATTGATATTTCGAGGGCATACAAAGGCACCGGGGGTTATTGCTCCCCCCTGAAGGGGATACGCCTGAAATCTCGGCCTACAAGGCAATCATTGAAGGGCATTAACTCTAATATCGCACAGACGCTTAAGCGGTCAATGAGCCCAGAGTGAAGGTTTTAAAGATTAGCCAGCTTCCAGATGGAAGATGGCTAATTCCTGACCTGGAGCATAGGATCTGGAAGCTCCTCGATCTTGCCTTGATCAAAACCCTTGCGCCTTGTCAAGGAAGCGGTATATCCAGGATCAGAGTAGCAATGCTGAAGTAAATCAGAATCCCTCCCACATCGGCTATGGAGGTAATCAAGGGGACGCTGGCCGTGGCCGGATCGATCCTGAGCAGGGCAAGGATAAAGGGCAGAAAGCATCCCACTAGGCTGCCGAACAGCACGACGATGGTCATGGACAAGGCCACGACAAAGGCTATATCCATTCCGCCCCGATAAATGCCCACCAAGGATACCGCAGCAGCCATGCCGGCACCCAGCACGAGGGCTATGCCCACTTCCTTGACTAGAAGCTGACCCCAGTCCTTCATTTGGACATCCCCAGTTGCCAGGGCCCTAACCATGAGCGTGGAAGACTGTGACCCGGCGTTTCCCGCACTGTCTATAAGCAGGGGCAAAAAGGCCACAAGCACGACCACAGCCTCTATAGTTCTTTCAAAGTAAGCAATTCCCGCTCCGGACAACAGATTGACGAAGACAAGCACCAAAAGCCAGGGAAAGCGTTTCTGAATAAGCAGCCAAGGGCTGACGTCCTTAAAGCTCACCCCAACCAAGCTTTCTCCGGGACCGGAAACTGATCCGATACGATGAAAGTCCTCGGTTGCCTCGTCCTGGATTATGTCCTGAACGTCATCGAAGGTAACAATGCCCACCAACTGGTTGTTTCCATTGATAACCGGGATGGCCATCAAGTCGTACTTGGCCATCAGGTTAGCAACATGCTCTCCGTCATCCTGGGCACTGGCGTATATGGGCTTATCGTTCATTATTTTGCCCACCTGGGAACGAGGCGGTGCGATGAGCAGCTCCCGCAGGGAAATCACACCCACCAGCCTGCGCTCCTCGTCGATGACATAGCACTGGTAGATGGTCTCCTTGTCCGGAGCTTCCCTGCGGAGCTTCTCCAGGGCTTCCCTGGCCCTCAAGTCCGGCGTAAGGGCGGCATAGTCCGAGGTCATCACCGCCCCGGCGCTGCCCTCGGGATAGGAGGCCAGCTTGCGGATATCCTCGCGCTCGGCATGGGCCAGCGCAGGCAGGATCTCCTCCTGCTGTTCCGGACTCAATCGATTGAACAAATCCGCCCGTTCGTCGTGGGACATGGCGCTTATTATCCGGGCGAACTCCTTCCGGCTAAGCACCTGAGCAAACTTGTTCTCCATCTGGGGGGAAATGTAATGGAATATCCTGGCCTGACTATTCAAGCTCAGCAGCCTGAGCATATCGCTTGCTCTCTGAGGAGAGAAAAGCTCAAGGACTTGAGCCGAGTCCGCAGGATGCACCTCACGGAAAAATTCGCGCAGGGAATCCTGATCCTCTTCCCACATCCTTTCCAGGCAGGTGGCCAGCTCCTGCTGGCCCTCTTCCTCGCCGGAAAGGGCTGCATCCACAACCTGCTTGGCTCGTGCGAGATTGTCTCGGGTCATGATCCGCCTCCTGAAAACCGCCCGCTCAGGGGCGGCCAAGGCGAATCCGAAGGAGGGTCGTTACGGACCGGGGTCCGCCAGATATACCGGCCCCGCGGGCGAGATCCTTGCCAGAATGGAAAAAGATCGCGCAATGGGAGATAATTGATTTGTTAGCAGAGTAGAATGCCCCATTTGTGGGTATCACCTTGCTTTTTGTTGTCCTTTTCCGGAAAAGGGTAAGCCCATTTGCGCAAGAGATTTAATTTAACCAACTGTCCGACAACTGTCAACAAAGATGGAGAATGGGCTTCTGCCACGCCGATTTGAGCAAATCCATAATCAAGGAAACAAGTGAGTATGAGCTGTTGGGCGCAGGAGGACATGCTGACAGCCTGAATCACTAGGCCCAGGTGGGCAGGGATGATCAGAAGGTTGGCAGGCTCGCTTTAGGACCCTGGGGTACGGATATAATCCGGACATAGTGCTGCCGTACGAGCTACCCCCTGTGCATGGCGGAATGCTCGTAAGAAGGAGGGCACAGCACTAGCCCCTTTAACGAACCGGGGATCAGTTGCACAAAGCCACAATTGCAACAAGGCGCATATTGCACAAATCCTTCTCCAAGCGAACAAACTGCAGAGCAATCTGCTGGAATTCATAAAACAACATCAATTGTCCAGACCCAGTAGCCTTTTCCAGGAAAATCTGGGCTTGAATTGCTGGAAGACATAGGGCAGAAAGCGCCTTGCCCCCCACTTGGCCTTGAATCTCTCAATTCCCATGTTTACACCCAGCCCCATATTCATATAGCTGCTTCCGCGCTTTTGAGCCTCTCCGAGACCGGTGTCCAGAAGCAAATCGTTGACTCCTGGTATGCTTTTAGTGCTTCGATCCGTAATATTGAAAAGATAATAGGAATAGTTCCCATGGCCGGCCTCAAAAACACTGTAGGCCAGCAAACGCTGCCCGTCGGATGAGGTAGCTCGAACCATGAACACTCCGGGTGAGCATTCCAGGTAATCTGGCAGCCTTCGATAAAAAATCTCTTCATTTTCCCCGAATTCATGCTCATCAAGGAAGCGGAGCAACAACTCTTCTTCCTGTCTGCCGAAACTTTTCCCCAAGGAAACCCGACATTCCCTTTCCGCCCGGCGAAGAATATTTTGTAGCTTGGCCCCCTTTTGCAGTGGGGCAAGCTCCAGGCAGGAGTAGTAGTCGCCTTCCCGAGCATTCAATTTGTAATGTGGAAACTCCAGCGGCAGTGGGGAAATGACCTGAAGCACTTCAGGCTTGATAGCACCCACCAGCTCCCTGGTTTGCTCCTGCAACTGCACGCCACTGTCCCGGCATTGCAAAGGATAAGCTATGAGCTTAAGCTGACCGCTATGGCGATAATATACAATGTCCTCTTCCAGGAAAGGCTCCGTGCGGGAAAATGGAAGAAAGTAGTCGGGCAGATGCTCCGGGATATAGGCATGATCCCTGATCAGATCAAGCTGTGCTTCACTCAGCATAATTATTGAGAAATTACAGCATCTGGCGGGTAAAAATAATTGGACCGCAGAGAGGCAGGCGGAGAAAGCTCATTGCCCTGATCCGCTCTGCGGCCTTATAAACTTACAGACCCGAACTTACTCTTCAATCCCGCACAGCATCTTGGCCAGTTTTTTCTTTTGCCCCAAATCCGCCTGGCGGGAAATCATTATGCGCTGAGTCTGGGGGGATCCGGCCCCGTGCAGGGATTCGGTCAAGTATCCCACTGCTGCTGCCCCCAGGGTGAGATTCTCCAAAAGACGCAGGATCCGCATTCTATTCTCCGCCGGAGTATCCGGGCCAGTTTGGACGTACTTCTGCAGCCAGCCTCCGGTCTGCTCAGACTGCAAATCTGCTGCCGAAGGCAGAGTCACCATTAACCCTCCGGCAATATCCTGGGCCAAACGCGAGATTTCGTAAGGATGGCGCGTGACGTTCTGCTTGGCCACATTGGCCAGAAGGCTGTTTACGCAATAGGTGCCGCTGGGTTCCTTGTATCCTTCCGAAGCACAAGCCAGGGAGCCGCAGAAGAGGGTCTCGTTCAAGTGATTCATTTCTATGATTTTGTCCTTGATGTGGGAAGCGTTACTAACCCCGTTGTACTCTGCCGCTGTTTGTGCGGCTCCGATCAGGACATCTCCCACGCCGGAGATATAGAGGACGGCGAGAGTGTCGATTTGAGCGATGAGATTGATGAGTC
>CAYSPQ010000075.1:0-7319 GCA_964432965.1 uncultured Desulfohalobiaceae bacterium | reverse complement strand
TGATGCGCTGCCGCGAATTCATCATGAAGGACGGATATTCCTTTGACCGCGATGAAGGGGAGAGTGAAGAGAGCTACCAGAGCATGCATCAGGCCTACAACCGGATTTTTTCCTATCTGGGACTGACGTATAGGGCGGTGGAAGCGGATACAGGGGCCATCGGAGGGAGCCATTCCCACGAGTTCATGGTCCTGGCCGAAACCGGGGAGGATTCTCTGGCCATTTGCCCCGCCTGCGGATACGCTGCGAACCTGGAAAAGGCTGAGGTGGCTCCGCCGGAGAAGGTAGAGGAACGGCTTGAATGTCCCCAGCCAGAGGCAGTTTCCACTCCGGGAAAGCACACAGTGCAGGAAGTGGCCTCCTATCTGGAACAGCCCCCGGGCCAAGTGATCAAAACCCTTCTCTACGAGGCGGACGGAGCGGCAGTCGCCGCTTTGATCCCAGGTGACCGAGAGCTGAACGAGACCAAGCTGGGAAACTTGCTGCAGGCCTCCGAGCTGTTCCTGGCCGGGCCGGACTCCATCAGGAAGTGGAGCGGGGCGGAAATGGGATTCTCCGGACCCAAGGGCCTCTGCGTGGAGCGCATTATAGCCGACCAGAGCCTGCGCTCGGGAACGGACTGGGTCACCGGAGCCACTCAGACAGAGGCCCACTATCTACACAGAGAGCTGGACAGGGACGCTGATGTGGAGCAGTACGCGGATCTCGCCACTGCGGCCCCTGGAGACAGATGCCCCAAGTGCCGCGAGGAGCTCGGCTTCCAAAAAGGTATAGAAGTGGGCCATGTCTTTAAGCTGGGCACCAAGTACAGCCAAGCCATGAACGCCACATATCTGGACGAACAGGGCAGAGAGAGGCTCATGATCATGGGTTGCTACGGCATCGGCATAACCCGTCTTCTCGCTGCTGCAATCGAACAAAACCACGACGAGGAGGGCTGTTTTTTTCCGCCTCCCATAGCCCCCTTCGAAGTGGGGCTCATCAACCTCTCTGTCCAGGACGAGGAGCTAGACTCCTGGACGGAATCCGTATATCAAGAGATTCAGAAAAGCGGTGCGGACGTTCTGCTGGACGACCGCCGGGAACGGGCCGGGGTGAAATTCAAGGACTCCGACCTGCTGGGCTTTCCCCTACAGCTCATACTGGGGGGGAAAGGACTGGAACAGGGCATTGTGGAGGCCAAGGACCGCAAATCAGGAGAAAAATCCACTCTCAGCTTGTACAATTTCGCCGAAGAGTTCGCCTCCTGGCGCGAGCGCGTATGGAGGGAAACATGGCGACTGGGAGCCTGATCCTGGCATGAGCTCTGTGTATTCCGTGAGCCAAATAACAGCTTCCATCAAGGAACTGCTGGAGGCGCATTATCCCTTCCTCTGGGTGCAGGGACAGGTGGGCACCGTCTCCCGTCCCGGTTCGGGACACATCTATTTGACTCTCAAGGACGAGAGCTCCAGTCTGGCCGTGGCCTGGTTCAGATCCAGCCAGAGCAGGAGCGGCCTATCTCCCGACCTGCTTCAGACAGGGGCGGAAATTCTTTGTGCCGGACGCATCGCTGTCTATGGCCCCAGGGGGGTTTATCAGCTGATTGCGGAAATGGTGCTGGACCGCGGCACAGGCAGCCTGCACCTGCAATTCGAGACCCTAAAAAGAAAGCTAGCCGAACAGGGATACTTCGAGGAAGGCAAGAAGCTAACGCTGCCCGAGCACCCGAGAAGAGTGACGGTGATTACTGCCTCCGAATCCGCAGCCTTGCGGGATTTTCTTCGGCTGACCAGCCACAGGGGCTGGCCAGGTGAAATCCGCATCCGCCCCTGTCCTGTTCAGGGGGAGGCTGCAGCAGAACGCCTTGCCCATGCCTTACAGGAAGCCGATCAGGAGGGATGGGCTCAGGTGATCGCTCTCATCCGGGGTGGAGGATCCCTGGAGGATCTATTCTCCTTCAATTCCGAGGTCTTGGCCGAGGCGATCCATCACTGCCGGACACCGGTATTGACCGGCATAGGGCATGAAATGGACCTGACCATCGCGGACATGGTCGCGGACATGCGCGCCTCTACCCCCAGCCATGCGGCACAGCTGCTCTGGCCGGAGCGTGAGCAGATGATGCAGCAGCTCGATGAAATCGAGACCTCTCTTTATCAGGCCTGGAAAAATATGTATCTTGTTAAAACGCGCGAGCTGGAGTCCTGGAGCAGAGCACTGGGCTGGCTCTCACCGGCGCGTCGGTTGGCCCAGCTTGGCCAGAGCCTGGAGCTTTGCCGCAGGAACCTGCTGCAAGCGAGCAAGCACCTGCTGCAGAAAAAAAACGCCGAATTGCAACTCTTGCGGGACAGGCTGCAAAAGACCTACACTTCCGAAAGCTGGCGGCTGCGGGAGCAGAACCTGCAGGCCCTGGAAAACTCCATGCTTTCCGCGATGAAGGATTTGCTCCGATCCAAACATTCCGAGCTGGAGCGCTTGGACAACGGACTATATGCCCTGGATCCCTATCTTCCCTTGAAAAGGGGGTACAGCCTGGTAACAGTGACCCGTACGGAAGAGCTCCTGCGAAGCGCAGAGCAAGTCGAATCCGGGGAGGAAGTAAGCATACAAACCTACCGGGATCAGCTAACTGCCCGGATAAAATAGCCTTTGCCGCAGCAGACAAGGAAAACCCATGGCCGATAACATGAGCTCCGAGCAGGAAGGTTTCGAGACCAAAATGGCCCGACTCCGGGAAATCGTTTCCAGGCTGGAACAGGAGGACTTGCCCCTGGAAGAAGGCGTAGCCCTGTTCCAGGAAGGAAGCAGGCTTTCCCGCGAGTGCCGGCGTCATCTACAGGAGGCCGAACACCGGGTTAGGCAGCACACGGACAGCGGCCTGCAGGATATAATTCCGGAGCGGGAGGACACCGAGGATGAGCCTGGGGACAATGAAAGCAGCCCTTGAACAATACAGGCTGGAGCTGGAAGAGCACATTCCCGCGCGGCTCCAGGACGAATCAGTTCCCCGCAAGCTGCGGGAGGCCATGCTCTACAGCTTGAACGCGGGAGGCAAGAGGATCAGGCCCGTGCTCTGCCTTGCCTGGGCCGAGCTCTTCGGAGCGCAGAGGCAAGGTGTACTGGGCTTTGCCGCTGCCCTGGAGTTCATCCACACCTATTCCCTTGTTCACGATGATCTGCCGGCCATGGACAACGATTCCGTCCGCAGGGGACAGCCCGCCAATCATGTTCAATACGGGGAGGCAACCGCTATTCTGGCCGGGGACGGGCTTCTGAGCGAGGCAGTGCACATGATGCTGGACACGGAAGCGGTTCAACCTTTTCGACTAGTGCGGGCAACGAAGGAGGTGGTCCAGGCAGCCGGCTCTCGGGGCATGATCGGAGGACAGGCACTGGATCTTTCTTTGACTGGTGCCGAAGACATTCATTTGGAGCAACTCAAGACCATGCATCAAATGAAAACCGGGGCCATGATCAAGGCCTCCTGCCTCAGCGGAGCCATTCTCGCAGGCGCAGAGGATGCGGAGCTGGAGCGGGTAGCGGAATATGGCTCCAATCTGGGCTTGGCCTTCCAGGTAGCGGACGACATCCTGGATATAGAGGGAGATCAGGAGCAATTGGGCAAGCCGGTGGGAAGCGACGTCTGGCAGCAGAAAAGCACCTATCCCGGGTTGCTGGGATTGGAGGAGAGCCGGCAGCTGGGCAATCAACTGGTCCACCGTGCAGTCCAGGCCCTCTCCCCGTACAGCGGGAAGCAGGCCGGTTTTCTCCAGGACTTGGCCTACTACGTGATGCAAAGGACCCAATAAAAGGCTCTTGCTAGCCAAGATCAAGGACTCGGAAGAAGTATGAGAAAGACATCTGATGGTATTCTAGACAATATAAAGGCTCCTCAACAGGTGCAAAGCCTCTCCCTGGAGGAGATGGAAAAGTTGGCTACTGAAATCCGGCAGGAGATAGTCTCCACTGTATCCAGCACCGGCGGTCATCTGGCTCCCTCCCTGGGAGTAGTGGAGCTAACCCTGGCCCTGCTGCACGAATTTGATCCCGCCCGGAACAAGATCGTCTGGGATGTGGGTCATCAATGCTACGCGTACAAGCTCCTCACCCGGGGCAAGGAACGCTTTTCCACCTTGCGCCAGCTCGGAGGCATAAGCGGCTTTCCCCGGCCCAGCGAATCCCCCTACGATCACTTTGTTGCCGGTCACGCCGGAACCTCCATCAGCTGCGGCCTGGGAATGGCCGTAGCCGGGGATCTGGCTCAGGAGGAAGGACACGTGCTTTCCGTAATCGGAGACGGATCCATGACTGCGGGCATGGCCTACGAGGGCCTGAACCAGGCGGGAGGCCTGGAGCGCAACCTCATAGTTATCCTGAACGACAACGAAATGTCCATTTCCAGGAATGTGGGGGCCCTGTCCTCCTTTTTGAGCCGAAAGCTGGCCAACCATCGCTTCGTTCAGTTCAAGAAGGATCTCAAGTCCTGGCTGCAAAGCGTTCCCGTTATCGGAGAGGACCTCTTGAATTATGCCAGCCGCAGCGAAGATTCCCTCAAGAGCTTCTTCACTCCGGGCATGCTCTTCGAGGCCTTCAAGTTCAACTATGTAGGCCCGGTAAACGGCCACAACCTGAGCCAGCTCCTCACCTTCCTGCGACAGATCAAGTACCTGCAAGGACCAGTGCTTCTGCACACCCTGAGCGTCAAGGGCAGGGGTTACGAGCCAGCGGAAAAAAGGCCCACCCAGTTCCATGGAGTGGGCTGCTTTGAACCCGACACTGGAGAGGCGCCAAAAGGGGAGGCAGAAAAGCCCATCAATTACAGCCGGATCACCGGCGAGACCCTGACCCAGCTTGCCCGGCGGGACCACCGTATTGTGGCCATTACTGCAGCCATGCCCGAGGGCACAGGCTTGGAAAAGTTCAGGGAGGAGCATCCGGATCGCTTTTTCGATGTGGGCATTTGCGAACAGCACGCGGTAACCTTTGCTGCCGGGCTGGCCATGCGGGGATGCCGTCCGGCGGTCTGCATCTATTCCACCTTTTTGCAGCGCTCCTACGACCAGATCGTGCACGATGTATGCCTGCAGAACCTGCCGGTTCTGTTCTGTCTGGACCGGGCCGGACTGGTGGGAGAGGACGGTCCAACGCACCACGGGGCCTTCGATCTTAGCTACCTGCGTCATATTCCCAACATGAGCATAATGGCCCCCAAGGACGAGCCGGAGCTGCAGAGAATGCTGGCCACTGGCCTGCAACAGAGAGGGCCGGTTGCAGTGCGCTATCCCCGGGGTTGCGGACCAGGAGAGCCGCTCTTGGAGGATCCCTTTCCTCTGCAAACCGCCAAGGGTGAGATGCTGCGTAGCGGAGAGGACATCTGCGTGCTCGCGGCAGGCAGCACTGTGACTCCCGCCTTGGAGGCTGCAGACCGTCTGGCGGAGCAAGGGATAAATTGCGCCGTGTACAACCCCCGCTTCGTCAAGCCCTTGCCCGAGGAGGAAATAGAGAATCTGGCCCAGGGGCAAGATAAGCTTCTGCTAGTGGAGGAGAACTCCCTGGCCGGGGGCTTCGGCTCCGCTGTGCTGGAATTCCTGGCGGACAGGGATCTACTGGGGAACAAGTCCGTTCGTAGGCTGGGACTGCCGGATCAGTATATCGAGCATGGAAAACCCCAGCAGCTGCGGGAGAAGGTGGGTTTGGACAGCCAGGGCATCGAACGTGCGTTGCAAAGCATGTTCAATGAATCATAAAATAATAGGGAGCCATTGATTGTCAGGAGCGCAGACAGCCCGGCTCCAACCCCAAGCAAAGATCGCAAAAAAGTCGAAGCTCGTAGCGCGTTCCCCGCAGGTGTAAGCTGAAATCCTTGCAAGCTACGCAGCAGTGGGAATTTTTGCAACACCACCCTTTTCGAAACAGGGAGGAGCGGGGGAGGAGCGGGTAGGCCATCTTACTTACTGTTTACAGACTGTTGAAAAAGTCCTTATCAGGCAGGGCCGCTTCCCTGTTCAATCCTCACCCTTTCCCCCCTTCAAATCGTCAAATTCAGCCAAGTAGTTGTAATCACCCCTGTGCAAACCGGACAAGAGATTTTGCGGCTCTTTTTGAAAGGCCTTTGTTCCCAAGGAGGTTAGCAAAAGGTTTTCATCCACCGTTTCTATCAAGTTGAAATGCTGCCACCGGGCAATATAGTAGGTTAGGATATCCCGCAATTCAGTGAACACGGTTACTTCCGGATGAACAATGCCGTAGCTCGAACGGCGCAGCTTTTCCACGGATAGGATCTGTGTTTTATAAAACTTGTCCAGGAACATGAGCTCCTGGGGTAGGCGTCCGTCGAACCCCAACGGCCGCAGCAGCCGCAGCAAAGATTTGAGGCCGGAGCTGCCCACCTTGGCCAGCGGATAGGGCACATGGATCTTCTTGGGCCTTTTCAGCCCCAGATAGGATCTGATGCTCAATATCAAGTGGTCCAGCTCCACCGGCTCTGGATCCACAAAATGATAGGTTTGCCCGGAGAATTCCTCCCTGTTTTGCAGCACATGGTGCACAAACGAGGGTATCTTTTCCATGTTGGTATAGGAATGCATTACCCCGGGCCGGGTAAAAAGAAACAGCATGGACTGGGCGGCAATGGAGAACAGCATTCGCTGAAAGCCTTGTATCTTGTGGTCGTGCTTGCCGTAGACGACTCCTGGCCGGATAACTGTATAATCCAGACCACGGGTCTGTCCCAAATGCTCCAGGGTTTTTTCAGCCATGAGCTTGGAACGGGGATAGAAAGGCAACCCCGTGGAAAGGGGCAAAGTCTGGTCCTCGGTCAGATTCTCTCCCATGGGCAGAACAGCAGCGGAACTAAAATGGATGTAGGGTATATTCAAGGCGATAGCCGCCTTGGCCAGGTTGATGCTTCCCAAGTAATTGACTTCGTAGGAAAGCTGTGCTCCTCCGTCCAAAGGAGAGAGGGCGCAATTGACGATAAAATCCGGTCGACTGGCTTGCAGATAGGCCTTTATATCCTCCGGCTCCCGCAGGCTCAAGCGCTTGCTGTTTGGGGCCAGGATGTTAAAGTAATCCCTTTGCAGCGTCTTGAAATAATGGATAATAGCTCCGCCGATAAAACCGGAACCTCCGATTATCAACCCCAGCTTCTTGCCGGAGCGCTCCTCCTTATTGGATTGCTCCCTTGCCTCCCCGTTATGCAAAGCCGTGTCCGCCAATCGGAACCCCCTATGACTTTCATCCTTTCAGTTTAACCCTCGCCCCTCACACAAAAGTATAACGCAGGTAACCCTTCACGGGGCGTTTTTGAACATTTTATCGAAGGTTCTGTTGATTTT
>CAYSPQ010000074.1:0-7340 GCA_964432965.1 uncultured Desulfohalobiaceae bacterium | reverse complement strand
CTACCCGGGAGGGGCCATACTTACACTCTACGACCGGCTGTACGATTCCTCCATTCATCACGTTTTGACCAGGCACGAACAGGGAGCAATCCATGCTGCAGACGGTTACGCCCGTGTAAGCGGAAAGCCCGGCGTGGTAATGGCCACTTCCGGTCCCGGGGCCACTAATACCATCACCGGAATAGCTGCCGCCTATATGGACTCCATCCCAGTGGTAGTCTTTACCGGCCAGGTCCCCACTCAGCTCATCGGAAACGATGCCTTCCAGGAAGTGGACATGGTGGGAATCAGCCGCCCCTGCAGCAAGCACAACTATCTAGTGAGCAGTGTGGAGTCCCTGCCCCGCATAATCAAGGAGGCCTTCTATCTGGCCCGAACCGGCCGGCCGGGACCCGTAGTGGTTGATCTGCCCAAGGATGTGATGAATGCGTACACGGAGTTCTACTACCCCAAGCATGTTCGCCTTCGCAGCTATAACCCTCATACCGAGCCCAATGCCAAGCAGATCAAGAAGGCAGTGGACCTGATAAGCCGGGCAGAGAGGCCTCTCATTTTCGGAGGAGGTGGAGTGGTCTCCGCCGAGGCCCACCAGGAAATGACTCAATTGGCCAGGGAGCTGGGGGTGCCGGTTACCACTTCCATGATGGGACTGGGCACCTTCCCCGGAGATGATCCCCTCTGGCTGGGGATGCTGGGGATGCATGGCACCTATGTGGCCAACATGGCGGTAAACAACTGCGATCTTATGCTCGCCGTGGGAGTGCGCTTCGACGACAGGGTGACCGGAAAACTGGATACGTTTGCCCCTTATGCCAAGATAGTGCATATCGATATCGATCCCACCTCCATACGCAAGAATGTGGCAGTAGAGATCCCCCTGGTCTCCGATTGCAAGTTGGCCCTGCAGGCCATTCTGGAAGAGCTCGGGGAAAGAAGGGAGGCCGGAGAATCACTCCCGGCCTGGGACTTGTGGTGGAACAAGTTACAGGAATGGGATGCGGCCCAGCCGCTTCGCTATGAGGCGTCGGAGGAGACGATCAAGCCGCAGCAGGTGGTGGAAAAGCTGGACGAGCTGACCCGGGGCAAGGCCATCATAACCACCGAGGTGGGCCAGAACCAGATGTGGGCTGCCCAGTTCTATCGCTTCCTTCATCCCAGGAGCTGGCTTTCTTCCGGTGGCTTGGGGGTAATGGGCTACGGTTTGCCTGCGGCTATAGGAGCGCAGGCCGCCTTTCCGGAAAAGCTGGTTATTGATATCGCCGGAGACGGCTCCATCCAAATGAATATCCAGGAGCTAGCTACTGCAGTCTGCTACAATCTTCCGGTCAAGGTGGTTATACTGAACAATACTTATCTGGGAATGGTCCGGCAATGGCAGGATCTTTTCTACAGCAAGAACTACTGCTCCACCTGCCTGGAATACAGCCCGGATTTCGTCCGGCTGGCCGAAGCCTTTGGAGCCAGGGGTTTCAGAGTTAGCAAGCCGCAAGAGCTGGATGCCACCTTGAGGGAAGCCCTGTCCGCTCCAGGGCCGGTGATAGTGGACGTTCCAGTGGCCAAGGAGGAGAATGTCTACCCCATGGTTCCGGCCGGGGCACCTCTGAACGAGATGCTTTTGGTTTGATTGTCGGCTGGAGGAGAAAAACGGAAAAAGACGAGTTCCATACTGGAAGGGCCTATGCGACATATCCTGTCCGTTTGGGTTGAGGACGAGCCCGGTGTTCTCTCCAGGGTTTCCGGTTTGTTCAGTGGCAGGGGGTTCAATATTGAATCCCTGAACGTGGCTCCCACCCTGGAAAGGGGTGTCTCCCTGATGACTATCGTGACCAAGGGAGATGAGCAGATAGTGGAGCAGATCGTGAAACAGCTTCGCAAGCTGGTTACCGTGATCAAAGTGGTGGACATGACCCACGCCAATTGCGTGGAGCGGGAGATGGTGCTGATCAAGGTCAACGCCCAGGACAGCTATCGTGCGGAGATTCTGCGCATAGTGGACATCTTTCGCTGCAAGGTGGTCGATGTGAGCCATACTGAGATGACCCTGGAGGCAACCGGGGACAGCGACAAAATAAACGCCTTGTTGAGCCTGTTGCAGCGCTTTGGCATAAAGGAGGTGGCTCGCACCGGCGGAGTAGCCATGCGCAGGAGTTTGCAATCTGAAACATAAGGAGGTCCCCCATGCAGGTCTTCTACGATCAGGATGCGGATCTGGGGATATTCAAGGATCAGGCTGTCGCGGTAATAGGTTACGGAAGTCAGGGACATGCGCAGGCTCAAAATCTCAAGGACTCCGGAGTCACGGTCTATGTGGGTCAAAGGCCCGGGGGGGGTAATTACGACAGGGCGGTGGAACACGGTTTTTCTCCGGTTAGCGCTGCGGAGGCCACGCAGAGGGCTTCCTTCGTTCAGCTTCTCGTTCCGGACCAGATCCAGCCCGGCCTTTACGAAAACGAGGTCCAACCCTATCTGCAGCCAGGCAAGACCCTGGTCTTTAGCCACGGCTTCAACGTGCACTACAATCAGATCGTGCCCCCCAAGGATGTGGATGTAATCATGATTGCCCCCAAGGCTCCGGGGCATCTGGTGCGCTGGGAATATGAAAAGGGCGCGGGTGTTCCCGCCCTGGTTGCTGTCCATCAGGACGCCACCGGCAAGGCCCTGGACAAGGCCCTGGCCTACTCCAAGGCCCTGGGATCCACCCGGGCCGGAGTGCTTCGAACAACCTTCGCCGAGGAAACGGAGACCGACCTTTTCGGGGAGCAGGCCGTCCTTTGCGGCGGGGTGACGCAGTTGGTCAAGTCCGGATACGAAACCCTGGTGGAGGCGGGTTACCAGCCGGAGGTCGCTTACTTCGAGTGCCTGCACGAGCTGAAGCTTATTGTGGATCTTTTCTATCAGGGCGGATTCGGCCTTATGCGCCATTCCGTGAGCGACACTGCAGAGTTCGGGGATTATACCCGCGGAAGCCGGGTTGTGGACGAGCGGGTCAAGCAGAATATGCAGCAGGTGCTGAGCGAGGTGCAGAACGGGGCTTTCGCCAAGGAATGGATTCTGGAGAATCAGGCTGGCCAGCCTTCCTTTCAGGCCATGCGCCACAAGGCAAAGCAACATCAGATCGAGGAAGTGGGTCAGAAGCTTAGAGAAATGATGCCCTGGCTAAAGCGGTAGGGATGTTGTTGCAAATGGAGCGCTTTAACTAGCTGCATTTGCAGTTTTGAACAGTGTTTTTACAGTGTTTCGGCTTTTTAGTTGGGATCGAGGATTTTTGCTGTTGCCGCGAGCGTGATCTTTGCAACAAAAGACTAAGGAGGAAACCCCATGGGAGTGAGAAAGATCGAAAAGACCCCTTCGGCCCATTCCTATCCATTGCTGATCAAGAACCTGTTGGCCAATGTATTGAATTACACCCCGGAAAACGAGATTGTCTATCGGGATCAGGTGCGGATGAACTACTACACCCTGGTGGAGCGGGTTCATCGTTTGGGAAACGCCCTGGAGAAACTCGGGGTTAAGCAGGGGGACACAGTGGCGGTCATGGACTGGGACAGTCATCGCTACCTGGAGGCCTATTTTGCCGTGCCCATGTACGGGGCGGTGCTGCACACCATCAACGTGCGGCTTTCCGCAGAGCATCTGATCTATACCATCAATCACGCTGAGGACAAGGTGATCCTGGTCAATTCCGACTTCCTTCCCCTGCTGGAATCGGTTAAGGACCAGTTCGAGAGCGTGGAAAAGATCGTGCTCCTGACGGACGAGGAGAACAAGAGCCCTGACACCTCCCTGTCCCTGGAAGGGGAATACGAGGACTTGCTGGCCTCGGGGAGCGACTCCTACGACTTCCCGGATTTCGAGGAAGACACCATGGCCACCCTGTTCTACACCACGGGGACCACGGGCCTGCCCAAAGGCGTTTATTTCAGTCACCGACAACTGGTTCTGCACACCTACGGCCTAGTTTCATCTCTTTGCGGTTTCCATACCGCCCTCAAGGCGGACTCCGGCGACGTGTACATGCCCCTTACCCCCATGTTCCACGTTCACGCCTGGGGAATGCCCTACATGTTCACCATGCTGGGCAACAAGCAGGTTTACCCGGGCAGATACGATCCGGAGATGCTGCTCAAGCTGTTGGTGGGGGAGAAAGTGACCTTTTCCCACTGCGTGCCCACCATCCTGCACATGCTTTTGAGCAGCCCGGTAATCGATCAGGTGGATCTGTCCCGCTGGAAGGTGGTCATTGGCGGCTCTGCCCTGCCCAGGGGGCTTTGCCAGAGCGCGCTGAAGTACAACATAAACGTTACCAGCGCCTACGGGCTGTCCGAGACCTGCCCCCTTCTCACCGCGGCTTCTCTCAAACCTCACATGCTGGACTGGAGCATCGAGGATCAGGTGCCCATCCGATGCCGAACAGGGGTCCCCGCTCCCGGGGTCATAATGCAGGTGGTGGACTCTGCGGGCAATCCTCTGCCCCACGACGGACAGAGCACCGGAGAAACCGTCTTCCGGGCGCCTTGGCTTACCCAGGGCTACTTCAAGAATCCGGAAAAGAGCGAGGAGCTGTGGCAGGATGGCTGGCTGCACACCGGAGACGTGGGCTATGTGGACAAGGAGGGCTACCTGCAGATTACCGATCGCATCAAGGACGTGATCAAGACCGGAGGTGAGTGGGTCTCCTCCCTGCTGCTGGAGGACATTGTCAGCCAGCATGAGGCGGTAAGCGAGGCAGCCGTGGTCGGCGTTCCGGACGAGAAATGGGGAGAGAGGCCCCTGGCCTGCGTGGTGCTCAAGGAGGGCTACCAGGACAAGGTTTCCGAGCAGGAGCTGCAGGACTTCTACAAAAAGTTCGCCGAGGACGGGACCATTCCCAAGTACGGAGTCCCGGACTACGTCCGGATAGTGGATTCCATTCCCAAGACCAGCGTGGGCAAACTGGACAAGAAACAGGTGCGTCAGGACATGACCTAGTGATCGCCTGTTGGCGGTCTCCATGCCTTGCGGTGCGAGGCCGCCAATAAAGGAATGTCGTGAATAAGAGCCCCGCAGTCTTGTTCCTTCTGGAGCGGGCTGCGGGGCTCTTAATGTTCGAAAAGAGTTGCTCTAGAAGCTCTTGCTCCGTCTCCACGAGAAGGGCGGGTCATCCTCCATGGGATCCGGCTGGAATCCTTCTTCCGTTTGCACCAGCATTCCGCTGTCCCTGGACTCAAACTCCGTGGTTCGCTGGATCTCTCCGGAAAAATGCATCCCGGGGGCAATCTCCTGGAAGCAGTCCGTCAACTTTTCCTGGGCCACCTTGGCGAACTGGAAGCAGCGGGTGGCAGCTTCGTTGTCCTCCTGCTTCAGTAGGAAGAGGAATTCGGCCATAACCTCCCTCCTGGGTGGATAAACCTCTGTTGCTTAGGAGCTATGATCAATGCGTACAGGCGTTTTCCCCGGTTGTCAACTTGCCCTGCATATAGCTCCGGGCCAGATCTTGCGGGGATGACTCCTCGGCTACGGTAGCACATAGGCTGTCACGGCGGGAGGTGCCGTATGCTCGCCATGTATATTCTTCCTTGATAAGCGTTGCGGACCACTTCCGGAGGTGGCATGGCACCCTCTCCGTGGAAATAATCCGCATGGAGGCAGAACATGGGCAGGTGCATCAATCATCCGGAGAGAGACATCCTACAGGTGCGAAAAGCACGGCATATTCATGTGCCAGGACTGCCTGGAATGCAAGGATCCACAGCTCTATTGCAAGTTCAGATCCGCCTGTCCCATTTGGTTCCTGCACAAAGAAAGCGAGCATTGATTCCGGGAACATGGAGCAGGTGGTGGAAGTCGCTGTAGGCTTTTCTGCGCGGGGAATCTGGGGAGCCAAAATGATCGATATGCTAAGCGAGATATTCAGACAGGGGTGGTGGATCTGAAGCGGCAGGCTTAATTTGCCCGGGATCATCGCAAGGGCTCTGTCCGGAGCCTTGCTATTGCCGGGTCAGGAAACTGCGGTGTATGCGGTTTCGCTCTTCATCCTCCATCAAGCAGCCGTCCAGGCATCTCTGGGTGCAGTTTCCGTTGCAGGGCTCCACGTGGACGATCACTTTGCTCTGGAAGTAGTAGTCCTGAATGGAGCGGGAAACCTCCTCGGTTAGTCGGTGGGCTTCCTCTACGGACATGTCCGCGTCAACTTGTATGTGCAGGTCAATCAAGCGCTCCGATCCGGACCTGCGCGTGCGCAGTGCGTGATAGCCCTTTATTTGCGGGGAGAAAGCTTGGACCCTGTTCGCGATCTCCTGTTCCTCTTCCTGTGGCAGGCTGGCGTCCAGCAGATCGCGCCCGGACTCCCGGATTAGCTTGAAGGCTGCGTGCAGGATGAGCAGGGCCACCCCAAGGGCTATCAAGGGGTCGATCCAATATAGATCTAGCTGGGGAAATGCGGCTCCACCCAACCAAATAATACCCAGTCCTACAGAGACACCAAGTGATGTGTACACGTCCGTGCGCAAGTGCCAGGCATCTGCGTGCACTGCCGGAGATTCCGTCTCCTTTCCCACCCGAAAGAGCCATCCGGAAACCAGGAAGTTGAGAACGGCGGAGAAAAGCATTACCCCCACGCCCCAGGCAGGGTAGCTTATGGCGTGGGGTTCCAGGAAACTGTGTGTGGCCTCGTAGATGATCCAGCCCGCGGCTCCGAAAATGAGCAGGGCCTCGATAGTTCCGGAAAGGTTCTCCAGCTTGCCGTGGCCGAAGGGATGGCATTGATCCGCCGGCTTGCCGGACTTCTTGACCCCGAACAGGGCTATGAAGGAG
This sequence comes from uncultured Desulfohalobiaceae bacterium, assembly GCA_964432965.1. GTDB lineage: Bacteria > Desulfobacterota > Desulfovibrionia > Desulfovibrionales > Desulfothermaceae > JAIPDU01. The sequence goes on along the minus strand of CAYSPQ010000074.1, from coordinate 548 downwards.
GCCATCAGGTCAGTCAGGGAATGGATCGCCTCGGAGATTATGGCGATGGACCCGATGGATATTCCGATTACCAGCTTGAGTAGTATAAGGAAGCTGTTGGAAGTGATGGAGAGGAAGATGGCCCTGTTCTTGCGGCGTTGTCTGGCGTCCTTGCGGGCCTCTGCTTTGGCATCCGGCATCGCGAATTCCCCGGAAAAGGCGCTTAACCCTGTGTTGTCCTGAGCAGTGTGCGATAGCAGGGTATACCATGTTGCCGGAAAGGGCAAACGAAACGGAAAAGATGGGATGCCCCGTGATGGAGTATTTTGCAGGAATCGAATGTTCCGTTAAGGGCTGCGAAATCGAATATTGGAGACAGTGGATCAAAAGGTGGTTTCAGGTTTCTGGTGAATGCAGCGATCACGAGCTAGCAAGCCGAAGGCGGCCGGGTCGGGCATGGTTTCCGTTGCCCCGGTGATCAGGAATCCACCTGGTGTCAGGTGATGGATGATCCTACGCAAAGGGCTTGCCATTATTTCCTGGCGAAAGTAGGTCAGCAGGTTGTTTCG
>CAYSPQ010000073.1:0-7385 GCA_964432965.1 uncultured Desulfohalobiaceae bacterium | reverse complement strand
GATGTTCATGGTCGGTCCGCCGGAAGGCTGCCGCAGAGCGCCGCCCACATTCTTGCCCCTTTTACCCAGGCCTTCCATAAGGCCCACGGAGGTGGTGCTTTTTCCCTCGCCGAGGGGGGTGGGCGTAATTGCCGTTACTTCTATGTACTTTCCGTCCGGCTTGTTTTGGAGTCGATTCATGATCTTGAGGAAATCAAGCTTGGACAGCCTGCCCATGGGGATCATTTCCTCTTTGCTGAGACCAAGCTTGTCCCTCCACTCGTCGGGCATGGGCATGTTCTGTTCAGCTGCCTCGGAAATCTGCCAGTCCTTCATTTTAGACACATCATAGGCCATGTCTTACCTCTCCTTTTTTAAGGGTTTAGGAAGCCGCGAAACGGTTGGAGCTTGCATGCCGGCTCCCGCTCCACCGATGACTATCGAACGGGAAGCCAATCAGGATTTATGGCCCCGGACTCTTTAAAAGTGTCCCCTGAAGGCCTACATGTTTAAAATCACATATAAACGAAAATAACACCTTATGTCAAAAGGATTTCGGGAAAAAACTCGGTTCAATCAAGTTACAGGCCCGGTTTTCCGGGCACAACCAGTCAGGAAATTAAGAAGGGCTCGCGGAAGGAAGAGAATTTTCCTGCTGAAGCAATTTGGAGATAAAAAAAAGGAAACCTGTGGAATTTGATTCATGGCCTTGTGGAATTTGCTGTCGCTAATTGGGCAACTTCTTATGCAACAAGGGTTTTTCTTAAATTCTTTGCACTTCGCACTGAACGGAAGAAAAGTTTTTTTTTCATGATATCAACCATTTATTAAGGAGGGATAATATGAGGTCTTTTTGAGTCTCATCACTTCTCATCTGAATTGAAAAACAAAACACATTGAGTATGTTTATGCGTGTATGAGTTCGCAATGGGAGCAAATAAAAATAATTCTCGGTGACAGGCTAAAACCGGGCATATTCCAGGTATGGATCAAGCCTCTCCAGGGTGAGATCACCCAGGGAAGGCTGACTCTAACCGCGCCCAACGAGTTCGTCGCCTCCTGGATCCGGGAACGCCTCTTGGATCAGATCCGTTCCGCGGCAGCTGCATATCTGGATTATGAACCGGAAATCCAGCTCAGAGCCGGAAAAAAGGACTCCCATGCTGCGTCCGAGGGCCCATTGATCAAAACCTCTGGCTCCGCGGAACAGAGGCTCCCGATTACTCCCTCGCAGCCCAGAAAACAAAAGGTCAAATGGCGTCATTCCTTCGAGGAGTTCGTAGTCGGCTCCTGCAATCAGTTGGCCTACGCAGCATGCACCAGCCTCTGCCACTCCAGCCTGCACCAGCAGAACCTATTCGTATGCTCTGGCCCAGGCCTGGGAAAGACACACCTGGTGCAGGCCATTGGTAACGAGTTGTGTCAAAGCAGGCAGCAACAGGACATCAACGTTGTCTACGCATCCTCCGAGCAATTCGCCAATCAGATGGTCCAGGCCCTGAAGAGCAAGCAGCTGGACTCCTTCAAGAAACGCTATCGGGAAAATGTAGATCTTTTGTTGCTGGAGGATATACACTTCTTCCAGGGCAAGGGGAAGATGCAGGAGGAGCTGTTGTCCCTGATAAAGGCCCTGGAGGAAAACGGAAGCAAGGTTGTTTTCACCAGTTCCTTCCTGCCCAGGGAACTGGACAAGGTTGATTCACAGCTGACTTCCTATTTCTGCTCCGGCCTGCTGGCCCCCATAGAAATACCGGATCACGATTTGCGATTGAGGGTGCTAGAAAAAAAGGCCAAAGACTTCCAGATAGATATACCCAAGGACATTTCTGAGATGGTAGCTTCCCATATTACCCAGGATATCAGGCAATTGGAAAGCTGCATCCGAAACATGGCCATGAAAGCCAAGCTGTTGAACCGCAAGCTGAACCAGGATCTGGTGCAAGAGGTACTGCAGCACTATTCCCAGGAAAATGCCTCTCTCAATCTGGACAAGATCGCGGATTTTGTTTGCAGAACCTTCGAGCTGTCCAAGCAGAACCTGTGTTCCCGCAGCAGAAAGAAGCAGATAGTCCTAGCCCGCAACACGGCTTTCTATTTGGCCAGACAATTCACCGGTCACTCCCTGAAAGATATCGGCCGCTATTTCAATCGCAGGCATTCCACCGTCTTGAAGGGGATCACCAATCTGGAGCAGGAGATGGCCCGTGACTCAACGGAAGGTCGGCAGTTGACCAAGATAGTGGATCAGGTTAAGAGCATATAACTTCTCGGGTAAGCCTGAGGGAAAGAAGGAAGCTCCCCCTTCCGTGGCCTTCTTTTCTGCAGCTATTAAAGGCGAAGCTCAAATGAAGAATATTCCTTGTCGTACTCCAGCCAATCACAGTGGACATCTTCCACCCGGCTCATGGTGGAACCCTTGAGCAGGAGCTTCTTGAATTCCTGCAGAACGTCTTCCTCCCCTTGAGCAAGCACTTCCACTCGCCCGTCGTTCAAGTTGCGCACCCAGCCCTTAACGCCTAGATGATCCGCCTGGGACTTGCACCAGGAACGGAAGTTGACTCCCTGAACCTTGCCGGAAACCGTGCAATGCATGGAGCGCATGAATCCTCCTCCTTGTCTTTGCTGTTTTCCCCATTCTTGAATTCAAGTGTCCCGGCCAGTTTTCCCACAGGAAGCAAAGTCCTCAATTATGTCCTTGGCCGGAATGAGGCCGGTAGCGCTGGCAGAGACTATGTTGCCGGCCACTCCAGCCCCGTCTCCGGCAACGTAAAGACCCTTTATCGATGTTTGCAGTCTGTGGTCGGTATCTATCTGAGTAGCAAAGAACTTTATTTCCGGAGCGTACAGCAATGTTTCGTCCTTGGCAACTCCGGGGATCACTTTGTTCAGCTTCTCCAGTCCCTCATGGAGATTGGTCAACAGCCTTTCCGGCAAGGCCATGGCTATATCCCCACAGACAACATGTTCCAGGGTGGGCTGAATAAACCCCTTGCTCACCCTGTTCCAAGTGCTCCTTCTACCCCGCCGCAAATCACCCAATCTTTGCAGAATGGGACGTCCTCCTCCGATCAATGTAGCCAGCCGGCCTATAGACACGCCATAGGACTGATTGTCCGTAACCGGCTCGGTTAGTTCCACCTTGGAGAGCAAGGCGAAGTTGGTATTTTCCGATTTTTTCTCCTGGTAGGCGTGTCCGTTTACACAGACAAAATCCGCGTATTTTTCCTGGGTTACATATCCCCCAAAGTTGGTGCAGAAAGTACGGGTTTGATCATCGTATTTACCCGTGCGAACAAAATAGGCCGGATCATAGATTATGTCAGTTATTTCCTGCATGATGTCGTTGGGTACCTCTATACGCACTCCCACCTCTATGCCGCGCTGATGTATCTGCAGACTGTTGCGCTCGGCCAGGGAGTTTAGCCACTCCGACCCCACTCTTCCCGGAGCCAGGATCACCCTGGATGCGGACAGGCTTGACTCTTCCGTTACCACCCCCCTGATCTCGCCCTCTTGGACCAGCAAGTCCAGGATCGGCGTGCGGGCAAGGACATCCACGCCGTAGTCCTCGATCTTTTGCAGCATCCCTTCTATATGTGCGGGGAGATTGTCGCTTCCCAGATGTTTTTGCCTGATCAACAAAAGCTCAATTCCTTCCTTGCGAGCCTCCTTCCGCATTGCCTTGGCGGTTTCCTGGTCCCTGGGATATACCGGACCATCCATACCCTGTTCGTTGAACAAGGACTCTGTTTCCTGGATCAAGTCCTTGGCTTCTTCTTCCTCCAGGAACTGGGTCAAATCGGTTTTGCCCAGTTTATGGATGAAATTGAGCTTACCGTCGGAAAACAGGCCAGCTCCGCCGAAGCCGGAAAGTATGTTGCACGGCGTGCACTTCAGACACCTTTCCCGCTTTTCCACCGGGCAGCTTCGTTTGTGGGGAAGCGCTCCCTTGTCCACCAACAGAATTCGCAAGCTGGAGTGCCTTGCAAGGTAGTACGCGGCGAATAACCCAGCCGGGCCGGCACCAACGATTATAACATCATAATGCTTGTGTCTGGCTTGACTCAAACCGATTCCTCCTCCTGATCGAGGACTCGGGCTGCCAAGCGAATCCTTTGCCCCACCGTATAGTAGACCAGGACAAGATAGGGAATCAGGCCCAGCCAGAGCAGCACAACCGGAACTGCAGGCACGAGAGCCAATATTAGGGCCCAGGCCAGAAGATAGATCGTGCGTACCGGCCGGTCCATTAGCCCCACGGAGCAGACAACTCCCAGGCCCTCCAATCGGGCCTTGGTATAGCTTATCAGGAGGGAACCAAGTATCGCGAGCAGGATAAAGGCGGTTAGCCAGAGCCCTTCCGGGGAAACTCTTACGGAATAGACCCAGAAGCCGGCTAGGTAAAGAAAGTCGGCCCCTCTGTCCAGAGTGGAATCCAGGAATGCTCCGAAATGGGTCTTGCCCCTCTCCTGGGTCGCCAAATAGCCGTCCAGACCGTCCGCGATAGCGGAAAGTGCCATGAATAACACTCCCACAATAGCGGCCAGCCAAAAACCAAAAGGCACCAGTATCGCCAAACCCAAGCCCAGAAGGCTTATCCGGTTGGGTCCCAGCCCCAATCTTTGCACGTACGGAGTCAAGCGATGCTGCATATCGTAGTAAAGCTCTGCTGCACGGGAATCTCTGATGTCCATATATAAGACCTCTTGAATATGCTTATCCCTGTCCGACCCCAAAACCGGCGCAGTAGATGGCGCTTTCCTCTTCTCCATCCAGGGCGAACAGCTCGTTCAACTTGTCGTCGAAAAAGGCGGCCACAGGACAGGCGTAGAGATTCAGGGCCTCGGCCGCCAGGAGCATATTTTGGCAGATGTGTCCGGCATCCATAAGAATGTAGCGCAGACCTCGGTGGCCGTATTTACTCATCGCCCGCCTGAAGACAGCGCTCCAGCAGACGCTGAAAGCTCCTTGGCCCATGAATTCCTGGTTGATGCAGGATGCTATCATTTGTCTGCTGAAATCGCCCTCTCCAAGAAGCTCCAGGGAGAACTCCTCTATATGGAAATGATAAACCCCGGCAGGCAGATCCTGCACCTGCAGAAGGAGCAAATAGGTCTCCACCGGATAGAGGGCACCGGCGGAAGGAGCGGTTCTGAGCCCGATCCTGCCGGCCCTGGCTGTTATACCCTGACCGGCCCAGAGAATATCCGCCAGCTCCTGCATGGTAATACTCCCATGGCCGGAAAAGCGGCGTCTGGAACGTCTGGTGGCAAGAACCCGGGACAGGGAGGGTTCCATATTGCGGGGCCCGGGGAGGCTGTAGCGCGGCACGTCCTTATAGTGCTTGTACAAGGGAGCCGCAGAGATCTCTGGCTTGGGACGAAATATGGATTCCCTGTCGAACTTTGTCTCCTGCAAATACCTCCATCCCAGGGATTTTTTTAGCTCCGGCATAAACGGCCACCTCTGGGTTAAGGGTTCATGGTCCATAATAATAGAGGAAGCCGACCTGGGTTATCCCTATTATCAGTCCCAGCAAGCCGCCCAAGATCTCAATGAAGCGGAATTCCCTGCGCATTATGGAGAACAGCACATCCTCCAATTGCTGCATGGAAAAGTCTTCAACCTTCTTCTGCACTATATGACTGAACCTGACCCGGGACTCCAGCTCATTTCCTGCCTTGTCCACCATTTGCGGTATAAACTCCTCTACCTCGCTACCGATCATTGACTTGAGCCTGCCGATCACATTGCCCCGCAACTTGGAGGCAAGCAGGGAGGGCAATCTCCTGGTGACCTTCTGCTCCACAAAGTCATCCACCTGTTCCTGCATCGTGGTTCGGAGCTTGGATTGAAATCCCGGATCGTGAAGAGTTCTCTGGATATCCTTGTGGTTTACCAGTTCCTTCTCCACGATTTCGCCCAGCTTGATAGCCAGTTCCCTTTGACGCTTGGGAAAAAGGCCCTGCCAAGTCCAGAACAGTATGCGAACCGGACGGCGGGGATGAAAAAGCATGCGAATGGCCAAGTAATTGGTCATCCAGCCGATAAAGGCACCGAGAAGCGGAAACAGAAAAAAGTGGACACTCATGCGCTATCTTCTGCAGGGAAAAAAACATCTTGGACTGGGAAAACTCCTCGTGCAGGGCTTGAGCAAGCCACCAAGAAATGCAGCCTGAAAAGCAGATCAGTCTCCTGGCTGGGCAGCACTCAACCATTGTATTCCATCATCATCTGTCCTCTGCATAGCGTATCATTGCGGGAGCTGTAAATACCCGGCCCTGACAGGGGTAAACTAAGGCCGGGGTGTCCAGGTGGGATAACCAGAGGTATTATACACGGTGGGATTTGTTTAAAGGAACGGACGGAGAGGAAAGGCACGGTCTCCGTCCGTTCCATAAGCTCAAAGAGCTATTCCAGGGCGATCCTTTCCTCTATCTCTTCAAAGACCGCCTCGCCGATTCCTTCCACTTCCATGATTTCCTCTTTGCTTCCGAAATCCTGCTCCTGACGATATTCCACAATACGCTCCGCCCTTACCTCGCCTATGTAGGTCAGCTGCTGCAGTTCCTCCTGGGAGGCCTCATTGATGTTGATGCTGTGAGAATCCGCTGTTGCCGTGGCGCCCCAGATCAAAGCCAAGAAGCAGACAAAAAGTGTGAGAGTCCTTACTGTCCGGACAGTCAACATAGTGACCTCCTTTTCCTTTTTTGGTTTTTAAGTAAGACAAAGAGCCCTGCATAACCCTACCTTTTCCCGGGTGATTTCCGGGAAAATTTTTGGCCATATATCATTTGAGCAGGGTTTGATCAAGGGGTTTAAATAATTTTTTAAGCAAAAATCAACCCTGGCTTTTGGCAGGCAGTGGGGCCTTTAGTCTGTTAATTGTCCACATATGTCGGATTGAGGGAGTTCTCGATTGCTGCACTGACAAACTGGATTCAAGAGTATACCGATCTTGGTCCCGACTGGAGCGAATATACCCACGCAGTACGGTCAAAGCATCTGTACCGGGTCCAGGTCCAGGCTGATGCGAAGCCCGCCAGTTGCACGCCCGGAAGAGAACAGTGGCCGGCAGAGGCTGCGGATGCTTTCCCAGTCCGCAGCCTTTATCAGACACTGATGGCGAATGCGTCCGCGCAGCCGGCGCAATGGGGCCGGAGCAGGCCCCAGTATCTGTACGGATCTACCGTTGGCTCTCTCCTTGATCCACTTGGCTACCTGTTGGACACTGTCCTCTCCATTGCTGCGGTTTTCCGGATAGCTAAGGCGCAGAAGAGCCAGTCGGACAAAGGGAGGATACTTCCTTTTGCGGCGCAGCTCGAGCTCGGTGCAATAGAAGCCGTGAGCGTCGTTTCGACGGCGGTCATCCCAACAGTCGTGACTGGGCCTGCGGGTCGGCATCA
>CAYSPQ010000072.1:832-7421 GCA_964432965.1 uncultured Desulfohalobiaceae bacterium | reverse complement strand
GGTTACATACCTCAATCCGAGTTTCCAGCTTTTTTTCCGGAAAAAGAAGAGGAAGCCAGTTTAATGGGGAGGCTGCCTTGCAAAGGATAGGTATAAGCTGCATGTCGGGCGGGATCGGACAAGTACTTGCTCTCAGGCCGGATGCACCCAGGTCTGTGTGTCCCATTTCTTGCCGTATTTGTAGTGCATAATGAAAGCCAGCCAGGTCTGTTCCAGGGTGGGAAATATCCTGCGGGGCTCGCCCGCAATTATGCCGTAATCCTGCCGCGTCCAGTCGAAAAAGGCTTGTGTGGTGCGCTCGTAGCGAATGTGAGGCAACTGGGCCAACTCTATCAGCTGATCCAGCCTGGGAAGCCAGATATAGCGAGTCAATTGGGGCATGCCGTCCTCGAACTCCATGCCAACCCCGTGCACCACCTTGCTGGGGTCGTTCACTCCCTCGATCCAGATCCTGAGCTTGTTCCTCTCGCCCACGAAGTAATCCCCGTGGGTGGGAACCCACTCTTTCTGGATCTCGAGGGCCTCATCGCACATTAGGGTGTATTCCCTGCTGGTATCCATAAAAACAAGCGGTCGTGGCTTTCCTGAAGCGTGTGCAAAAAGTTTTTATTGCACACGCAGAGGACAGATGACAGAAGACAGAGAACGGAAAAATCAAGGAGTTAGAGCGCTTTGACCAAAAGCCATTACCTAATTTTTAAATTTTTGCAGTCGCATCTTTCCTGGCCGAGTTATATAACCCTGCCCTGCTTAGATCGGTTTGTATTGTAAGGCCAAGCATCGGAACAAGCAACCAGGAAAGGCCAACCTCCTTGTCCGGAATGGGCGGGAAGGGTTACAATCCCTTAACCGACAACCGACAACCGACAACTGACAACTGACAACCGATAACCGATAACGGATAACAGATAACGGATCACTGGTAACAGATAACCGATTCTCCCTCCACACAAGGAGGTGACTAGCGTGTCCAACAGGAGCTTGACCGTGGATCTGCACCCGGTTTTCAACAAGGGCCGGGAAATAGACGCCTCTTTGGAGGAGGCCTTCCGGAAGGCGAAACAGAAGAAGGCCAAGGAGCTGGAGATTATCTGCGGCAAGGGAACCGGGCAGTTGAAGAAGAGAGTGCTTCGCTTTCTGGACAGGGAGGACATCCGGTGCCTGTACCACCGTATAGACAAGGACAAGGACAATTCCGGTCGCGTCTTCGTCTACTTCCGCTGGAAGAGGGGGCAGTGAGCTCCGGGCGTCTTTGCCCTCCGTAATTCTAGCCCCGGCCCTGTTCCGGCTCTGGATACAGAAAGGAGGGCTTGCCCAGGCGGTGGCGTATCCAGTTCAAAAATTGCTGTACCATTGGGTTGCACAAAATGCGCCGCAGCAGCCTGTGCTTACCCGGAAAATTCATCAGGGTAAGCCCCACTATGATGGTGAGAAGGCCCTGGCCGGGGAGAATGAGCATGATCAGCCCCGCGATCAGGCAGATGGTGCCCACGGTGTTCTTCACCAGCAAGAGAACGATCTGCTTCCCCTGGGGGAGCCGGCTGAGATAGGGCCTGTCCTCGAACTGGAGGAAATAGTCCCTGGGCAAGCGGGCCAGGATCAGGGGGACGGCTATCACTCCCCCCAGAAACATGATCACGGAGGCAATGCCCATACCCCAGAGTATTCCGGTATACTCCCAGATGAACTCCGTGTGCTCCCGCAGCTGTATCCAAAGCTCCATTGTTTCTCCCGGTGTTCGAATACCAGGTTCTAATTCTCTCTCACCCGGCTGAAGGTAATCTCCGGCCATTCCTCTATTGCCTTTTCCAGCCACCAGTTGGAGGAGAAGAAGACCGCAGGGTGCCCCTGGGAGTCCTCCACCATGTTGCGCTGGTGCCTCTGCCGGAATTCCTGCAGCTTATCCTGGCTGGAGGGATAGATCCAGCGCACGGCATGGACGTTCAGGGGCTCGTAACTCGCCTCCACTCCGTATTCCGTTCGCAGCCTGGCCGCGGTTACGTCGAACTGCAGGCTCCCCACGGCACCCAGGATATAGTCGTTTCCGGCTATGGGGCGGAAAAGCTGGATCGCCCCCTCCTCGGTCAATTGAAAGAGTCCTTTTTCCAGTTGCTTGGCCTTGAAGGGGTCCCGCAGAAGCACCCGGCGGAAGAATTCCGGGGCGAAGCTGGGTATGCCCTTGATCTTGAGCGGCTCCTTCTGCGTGAGAGTGTCTCCGATCTTCAGGGTGCCATGGTTGGGAACGCCTATGATGTCCCCGGGCCAGGCCTCCTCGGTTCCGGCACGATCCCGGGCCATGATAACGATGGCGTTGGCCAGGTTCATGTTGCGGTTCATCCTGTGGTGCCTTACCTTCATCCCCTTTTCCATTCTTCCGGAGCAAACGCGCATAAAGGCGATGCGGTCCCTGTGGGCCGGATCCATATTGGCCTGGATCTTGAAAACTACTGCGGAGAATTCTGATTCCCGGGGCGATATTTGCCGGGTTTCCGCCTCGCGGCCCTGCGGGGCAGGAGCTATACGGACCAGATGATCCAGTATCTCCTGCACTCCGAAGTTGTTCACCGCGCTCCCGAAGAAAACCGGAGTCTGTTTCCCTTCCAGATAAGCCCCGATGTCGAAGGCATCTCCGGCTCCCTGGATCAGCTCCACGCTCTGCCGGAGCTCGTCCGCTTCAGCAGGCCCTACTAGCCGATCCAGGGTAGAGTCGGACAGATCCTGGACAATCCTTTCCGTGCGGGGCAGGGAGCCCTTGTTCCCTTCCGGGTCGAAGAAGCGTACTTCCCCGTTGACCAGATCGTAGACTCCCTGGAAGGACTTGCCCATGCCGATGGGCCAGGTCAGGGGCACGGCCCGGATGCCCAGCACGCTTTCAATCTCGTCCAGCAGCTCCAGAGGGTCGCGGCACTCGCGGTCCAGCTTGTTGATAAAGGTTATGATGGGCAGGGAGCGCATGCGGCAGACCTGCATCAGCTTCTCCGTCTGGCTCTCAACTCCCTTGGCCCCGTCCAGAACCATGAGTGCGGAGTCCACAGCGGTGAGAACCCGGTAGGTATCCTCGGAGAAATCCTGGTGACCCGGGGTGTCCAAAAGGTTTATCTCGTGCTCGGCATAGGGGAACTTGAGCACGGAAGAGGTGACAGAGATGCCGCGCTCGCGTTCCACGCCCATCCAGTCGGACCTGGCGTGGCGATTGGCCTTTTTGGCCCGGATGGCGCCGGCTTGCTGGATGATGCCCCCGAAGAGCAGGAATTTCTCCGTCAGGGTGGTCTTTCCCGCATCAGGATGACTGATTATGGCAAAGGTTCTGCGCTTTTCTATCTCGCGCTTTATCTGATCCTGGGAAGGAAGCTCGCTCATAGAGGCGCTGCTGCTCCTTGCGGATTTAGTTTTGTATGAAAATGCGTTTAACGTTTTGAGTTATCTGAAAAAATCAGATCGAAATCGTGGCTTAATGTGCTGACAGTCGGTTTCAAATGGATGCATGCTGTGTACCTATCCAAGTGCTGGCAGGTATCATCGATGTCGATAGTCCAAGTCACTATCCCTGGATAGTGCCTGCCATCCAGTTTGTTGAAGCTGGAAGACTGTCAGCCTCTGCTGATCCCTGTATTCGTATATCTGGATGAAACCGACTGTCAGCACATTAAGCCACGATTTCAATTTACCTTTTCCTGATTCTTTGTACCCGCGACTGCACTGCTCCCGTAGCCTCATCCGGGGAGCCTGGCTCGAGTTTCTCGAGGAGTTGGCCTGAATTCGGCGGGAATCAAGGCTGTTTTACCGGATGTTTTAACACAGAAGATAATATATAAATCAGGAACGCTCCCCAGGCAAGACCCCATTGGGGAAAGCCCTCTCTTCCCGGGTGAATCTGGAGACCAGCCTCTCTAACCATTCCGTATCCACCAAGCCCTGCTCCACCTCAGCGGAGACCCTGGCCAGGGCGTAGAGATATATACCCCTTGTGCTGTACGGCTCGCGCAAATCGAGATAACCCTGCTCTTCCAGATATTGCCTGAGCTCCTCCGTCTTGGAGCTCTGCCAGCGGGGAATCTCGCCCCTCTGCAGCGCCGCGAGCAGCTCCTTGGCGTCCCCGGACAGGCTGCTGGCCAATTCGCTTACCTGGTCCAGGAAGCGGGTGCTCACAGCAGAGGATTCCTCCAGGGCCTGTCTGTCCACCGGGTGCCCCCGCCCCACGCTCCAGGCTTCGAATGCCGCCTCCAGAGCCTTGCACCGGGCCAGGAAGCGCTGGGTCCAGTCCCGGCCGGGAAGGATGTCCTCTCCGCCGTGGCGCAGAAGGTTCTGGACCTCGCCCACACGACTTACTCCGTGGCGCAACAGGGTATAGAGCTCCCCGGCATCGTCCACCACATGCCATAGATGGGTCTGCTGCGGGGATTGGAGCAGGGGGTCCAGTCCGGGCACATCCAGTACCCTCCCGTATTCCGCGTGGGAAAGTCCCTCCGGAGAAGGAGTCTGTCTTTTCTGCCAGGTCTCTGGGCGCAGGGGAAAGGATTGGGATTCCTGTCCTTGACGGATCTGCTGTAGATCCAGAAAGCGGTATTCCATGTCCTCTCCTTGCAGACGGGTCAACCATTTGCCTATCTCCTCCTCCTGAGCGGAAAAGTAAAAGATCTGTCTGCCGTCGCGGCTGAGCTGCAGAAGGGCGTCGATTATGGCAGCGGCGCGTTCGTCGTCGGCATTGCCCAGGGTCTCGTCCAACAGTATGGGCAGCCGGGCCAGCTGCTCCTCCTGCTCGGCAAAGCCCAGGCGAACGGCCAGAAGAAGCTGCACCCTCTCTCCGGTGGAGAGCTCCTGCACACTCTTAACTCTCCGGCTCAGCTGATCGAAAGCCACAAATGCGGCATCCCCGCTCTCCTGCAGATCCAGGCACAGTCTTCCCCGGGTGATCCGGGTGAGCAGGGCGTCTGCGCTGCGGAAGACCCCGGGACGGGAGCGCTGAGCAGCAGCCTGGCGCACATGCTCGGTTAGCAGGCTGCCTACCGCCGCCCGGCGGTCCTGCTCGCAGGCATCGGCCAGTTTTTCCTCTGCCTCCCGGGTCGAGGACAGGACCCTTTCCACTTCTCTGCCCGCCTTGGCCTGCCTTATTTCCTCCTCGATTTCCACTATGCTCTGCACAAGCTCCTCGTGCTTGCCTGCCAGGGATTCTTTCTCCCTGATCCCGGCCTCCAGCTCCGCTTCGGTGTACTCCGAGAGAGGATCCTCGCCCTCCAGCTCCCTCTTGTGCTCCTCCAGAGAGCCCAGAGCCTTTTGCAGATCCCTGCTGAGCTGCAGGTAATCCGGTTGTTGCCGCAGCCAGAGGCTCAGGGTGCCCTCGTCCCCTGGTTCCAGCCCGAGGCGGGAAAATGTGGCCTCGTATTCGCGCTCGATCTCCTGCAGCCTTGGCCGCAGCGACTGCTCCACCATCCGGCTGGCCTGTTCCGCCTTTTGTCTGGCCTGCTCCCTGTCCTCCCGGCGCCGGCTCAGGTCCTGCACCCAGGACCTGGCCTCCTCCGCGGTTTCCGGAGCGTCGTATCCATAGGGCTTAAGCATCTCTGCCAGTCTGTACAAGGTTTGCCGGTGTTCCTCCCTGGCCCCGTCCAGTTTCCTGCCCAGGCCCCTCAACTCATCCAGGGCCTGTTGCCAGCGGCCGAGGTTGTCCGCCAGGAGGGAGAGCCACTCTCCTCCCATCTGCAAGGCCAGGCCCAGCCTGTCCTCCAGCTCGGCCCGACGCCTGTCCAGCTCGGACAGCTTGCCTTGATGCTCCTCTTCCTCGCTCTGCAGGGACTGCAGCCTGGCGGACCTTTCCTCGTGCAGCTTCAGGGATGAGGCGATCTGCTGCAGCCTCTCCAGGGCGGACATCACTCCTTCCAGGCTCCAGCTGTCGGGTTCGGGCAAGCCCAGGGCACGGTATTCTTCCCTATGCTTCTCCGCCTCTTGCCGGACGGACTGGTATCCCTTGGCTGCAAGCCAGGCCAGAACCGGTCCCAGCGGGACCGCCGCCAGCCAGGCCCAGTGGTGCACCCCGACCAGGGCCAGGGCCAGAAGCGAGGGGAGGACTGCCACGGCAGCCAGAATGAGCCTTTGCCTTTCCCCTGCAGGCAAGGATCTTTGCTGGGCCAGCCAGAGGGTCAGATGCCGCAGCCCCTGCTTCACGGTATCCGGATCCAGGTCGCTGGGCCTTGGCTGGCTCAACCACTTGCGGCGTTCCTGCAGGACCTTGCCCTGGGCGCTGGCCTGCTCCAACTCCCTGGCCAGGGTGGTCAGGTCCCCGATTTCCACATGGTCCAGGCCGTGGAGCTTTGCTTCGGAGATGTGACTGCCCAGGCGCTGTCGCGTCCTCTCCTCGTTCTCTGCAGCCTTGTCCCTCTCGCGGCGCAGCTGCCGGATCTCGGATTCCAGTTTTTCCATGCCCTGGCAAAGATTGTCCATCAGATCCAGGTCGCGCCTGTGCGGCCCGCTTTGCGGAAGGCCGCATTGCTCCTCTTCCTGTCGCGCCTCCTGCAACAGATTTTGCTGGCGAGTCAGCTCCTGTTCCTTGGCCTCGCGCTCCTGCTTCAGTGTATCGATCCTTTCCCCTTCGTCT
>CAYSPQ010000072.1:0-822 GCA_964432965.1 uncultured Desulfohalobiaceae bacterium | reverse complement strand
GGGATAGTCCCCGGGGAAGGGCGTCAAGCTGGGACTGCAGCTCGCGGCATTGCGCCTGCCTGGACCTGAGCTGCTGCAGCCGGCGCAGGTGCTCCAGATCACGGGCCGCCTTTGCGGCCTCCTCCTTGCTCTCCTTGAGACGGTCCAGCTCCCGCGCCCTGTGCTCCAGCTCCTGCTGCTTTTGATAGGCCTCCCGCAACCGGTGCCTTTCCTTCTCCACCTCCTTGCGCAGCTTGATCCTGGTGGAAGGGGAAGCGCGGTAACCCAGGGCTTGCGCCGCAGCCTGCAGATCGTATCCGCCCCTGGAGGCATCGACTATCCGCTTGGCGAAGTCGGTGTCCTCCTCCCGCACCAGCTCGTCCAGGGCCAGATAGTAGCGGAAGCGGTTCTCCGCCGGACCCAGCTCCGGAGGATCGGAAGCAATTCCGTCCCTGTGCCAGAAGGGAGAGCCGGCATCGATCTCAACCCGCCACCGGGAGTTATCCAGAAGGAACTCGCCTTCCACCGTGGGACGCTGCAGCCGGGTGCGGCCTGGCCAGAGAAGCTCCTGGATTACCCTTGCCGTGGTGGTCTTGCCCGAGCCGTTGGGTCCGTGAATCAGGTTGACGCCCTTGTGGAGGCCGTCCAGGGAGAAAGCTCCGCCGCGTTCCACCCCGGCGGCGCGATGAACCGCTATGCGCTGGAAACTGAGTGCTGGTCTGCTCATGAGCTCTGTCTCAACAGGTAGTTCAACAGGTTCCTGGCCTCTAGACGCAGGTAGTGCCTGGCAGTTTCCTCCCCAAGTTCCCCTTGCTCGGGGACAAGGGAGCAGTCGGTTCTGCC
>CAYSPQ010000071.1:0-7460 GCA_964432965.1 uncultured Desulfohalobiaceae bacterium | reverse complement strand
CATCGCAGCTGATCGAGAAGTCGCAGAACAGCTCGGAGAACGGAGTCCAGGTAGCGGAAGAGGTTACCTCCAACTTGGAGAGTGTCAAGCAGAGCACTGATAAGGTTAACACCTTGATTGGAGAGATAAGCGCCGCCTCCCAGGAGCAGTCCCAGGGACTCGATCAGGTGAACAACGCTGTTGCCGAGATGGACAAGGTGGTGCAGCAGAACGCTTCGGACGCAGAGGAGACCTCCGGAGCCGCCCAGGAGCTAGCGGATCAGGCCCGGGAGCTGGAGGACATTGTCCAGAGGCTACACGCTTTCGTCCACGGCGAAGGCGGAGCCAAATCCGGGAATGCTAACTTGTAAAGAAAGCCTTTATCCTCCGATGGGTATCGAAGGATGCTTGTAAATATCCACGAAAATCAGGCAGACCACCTAAACTGAGCGATAAAACCGCTCGGTTTAGGTGCCTCTAGCCTGAAAGCTTTCCTCTAGGAGCCGGGCAATCCACTGACTCAGCAATTTTAACTATCTGTCTGACAAGGATCTTTTCAACAGCCTGTTAAGGGAACAAGTCGACTCTTTCCCCTGTCTTCAGGTCCACCAGGCCCTGCTCGCAAATGCGCAGAAAAGGGATGGCCGCCCCGGTCAGGGTCAGCAGGCTGAGCACAGGATCGGGAAAACCTATGCCCAGGTCTCCGGCAGCGGATTTCAACTCTTCGTATTTTTCCCCTATCCTCTCCATGGACAGCTCGGATATCAGCCCAAGCACAGGCTGGGGCAACTCGGCGGTTACCCCGTTGTCCCGCACCACGACCACGCCTCCGCCCATTTCTCCTATCCTGTTCACGGCAACCGCCATTTCCTCACCACTTGCTCCCACCACAATGATATCCGAGGAATCCCAGGCCCCGCTTGCCGCCAGGGCTCCGGTCCGGATTCCGAAATCCAGGATGAATCCGGTAAAGGTTTTTCCGGGTGCCTGTCTGCGGTTGACCGCCGCCACCCTGGCCAGATCGTTTTGCGGATCAGCCTGGACCATACCGTTGGATACCGGCAAATCCATTACTTGTTCCCTGGTTACCAGATCCGTGGCCATCTTGATCACCCTGGTGCTGACCGAGGGGCGGTTGTCCGGCGCGGCAACCGAGAAATCCTTTGCCTGCATGGGTCCGGACAGGTTTATGGTGTGTCTGCAGGACTCGGGGAAGCGATGCTGTCGCGGAGAGACAAGGGGTTTTCCTTCTTGCGCCATAATTTGACCTCGGCTCACCACGCATTCCGGCCGGATGCTACCCAAATCGGGCACCAAGGCAAAATCCGCCTCCCGTCCGGGGGCTACGGATCCCAATTGCGCATCCAGACCGAAATGCTCCGCCACATTAAGAGAGGCCATGCGCACCGCATCCGCGGGATCGAACCCCAGATCGATGGCCTTCTGCACGATCGCCTCCATGTAGCCCTCCTTCTGCAGGATCTCCGGGGTCACTCCGTCGGAGACCAAAGTGGCTCGACGCAGATCCACACCTTTACTTCGTATCTCGGCAACCGCTTCCAGATCGCGTCGGACGCTCCCCTCCCGAATCATCACGCACAACCCCTGACGGAGCCTGGATAGCGCCTCCTGCCCAGTAATTGGCTCGTGGCAGGAGGAGATCCCGGCGGAAAGATAGGCGGCCAGCTTGCGCTCTCCGGCCCCGGCTGTATGCCCTTCCAATGACTTGCCCCTGCTGCGTGTTGCCGCGAATGCCGGCAGATACTTGTCCGGTTGCTGAAGCACTCCCTGCCAATAGGACTCACCCATGCATATTATCTCCGGCTGGGCAAGTATGGTCTCCAGATCAACGGGATCAATACCTGCGGAGAGCTCGCTGATGGAGACCATGGCCGGAGCGGCGGCGTATATTCTCAGGGGCTGATCCCTCACAGCTTCCAGATATTGCAGGACCCCCTCCAGTCCGGAGGAGAAGTAGGTCTCGAAGACCTCCGTTACCACGGTGGTAGTCCCTGTGGACATGGCGTACTTCAAGAATTCTTCCGGAGGATAGGTGTTGGCTATGTGGGCGTGGCCGTCTATCAGACCGGGAATGACCGTCATTTTGTCCGCGTCTATCACGCGGGTATCAGTTCCGCACATCTCGCCTGCCTCCTCCCCCACGAAGGCGATCCTTCCAGACTTGACGCAAACACCGTGGCCGTCCAGCACTTCACCGGTAAATACATTGAATACACGGGAATTCTTTACCACCAGATCGGCTGGCTCCCGACCCAGGGCCACGTCCATAAGCTGTCGCGCTGTTGCTTCTGCGTTTTCGACTTTTCTGTTTTCCATAGTCTCCTTCATCCCGTGCTAAGGTTTGCCGGATCAATCCCCCGAATACAGCACAACCCGATTGCGACCGGTGTTCTTGGCCTGATACAGGGCCTTGTCCGCCTTTTCCAGAAAGATCTCCTGCGTGTCGGTAATTTCCGGCACTTTGGAGACCACACCGAAGCTCATGGTAGTATTTATCTTTGAGCCATCATATGGAAAAACCGTTCCTTGCACCTGAAGACGGGCCTTTTCTGCCAACCTCAGGGCTTCCTCTTTTCCCTGTCCCAGCAGGATGACCAGAAATTCCTCCCCCCCATAGCGGAACAGAAAGTCGGTTTCCCTCTGAAAGATCTGGGTCAAGACCTCGGCGATCTTTTTGAGATATTCGTCCCCGGCAATATGGCCGTAGGTATCGTTAATTGGCTTGAAGTGATCTATGTCGCACAGAATCAGGGAAAGATTTACCTTGTTCCTCCGGGCTGTCTGGAAATCCTTGCCATAAATTTCGTCGAGACAGGAGCGGTTGTAGAGCCCGGTCAGACTGTCCAACCGGCTCATTTCCTGAATGGCTTGCTTCTTCTTCTCAAGTTCGTATTCGTTGTTCAGTGCCTGCCAATATTCCCTGTTACCCCGATAAGCGATGACGGCCATGTAAATCACGTATAATACAATCAGAAAGGACAGGGCAAGATTGCCCTGCAAAAGAAGCAGCAGGCACACACTGGGCAAAAACATCAGCAGGGCGTAAGTTACGGCGACCTTCCTAACCGGGATAAAGGCTACCACTCCCCCGGCTCCCAATCCCGCGGTGCTGATCATCATTAGCATCTTGATTCCTGCCTCTCCGGGCTGGATCATGAAGTAGGCGAATCCCAGACCCCAGACAAGGGAAGTCAAATACACGCTTACCAAGAAGAGGTAATAATTTCCCTCCTTGCCCAGCAGTGATTCCATCCTTGCAAAGAACTGGGAGTGCAGGATACGGAAAACTGCAATTCCAAGCATCAAGGATATGAAGAGCAGGGAGAAGGTCGGGTGCCTTACGTAAAAAGCATCCACCAAGAGCACAAACACAGTAACCACTATATAAAAATACATGCCCACGGTGGAGCGCTTTTTCAGATCCTCCAGCACGCGGCTGTAGATTAGCTCTCTGTTTCTTTCCAATCGTGCCTCGAGCATGTTGTTGTCCTACTTTCCTGTCCAGACATTCTCAGCAAAGCATCGAGGTCAGACTCCAGAAATGATACCGTAGTCAGCTGACCCGGGAAAGGAAAATGATGGACTATTATTCCCTGGCTCCATCTGGATCTTTACTTGCAAAGATTGATTAAGTAAACTTGACTAACTGATCAACAATCTATTAGCAAGAACCTGGTTTTGCCGGGTCTGCGCCGGTTTCCGGCCGGAAGCTACCTAGAGCTCCTTTAAATTTGCTTTCTAGCTTCTTCTCGGGAGCAAAGAACAAAAGGGGCCATTGCCTTCCGATACTCCTTTCTTCCGGGAGGGAACCAGACCGAGCAGTTAGAACGGCTCGCTTAAGGAGAGACAGGTGTTTTATGCAAGATCTAAATGAGCGGGAAGCGCAGGTGGAGCAGCACATCCGAGATGGGGAAACGGAACAGGCTGTACAGGGCATTGTGGATCTAGTCCGCGCTTACTGCAAGAACAAGGATTTCTTGAAAGCGGAAGCCTTGCGTGATCGCCTCTATGAGATCGATCCCTTGGCTATAAGTGAAATAGTCCTGGCAGGAGACATCATCGAGCAGGAGAAAAGCGCCTCCCTGGACAGAGGGCACCTGGAAAAATGGTCGGAATTGTACAACAGGCTCAGCACGGAAGAGAAAAACGAGCTGTATTTCTGCCTGGAGTCCACGTATTGCGATCCGGATCAGGCCCTGTTTCAGGCAGGTGAGGAGAACACTCGTCTTTTCCTTCTGGAACAGGGGGAGATTAAGCTCTCCTACCACGGAAACGGCAGAGAGATCTATATAAAAACATGCTCTCCAGGGGAGATCCAGGGGGCGGAGACTTTTTTTCGGCTCACCAACCGAAGCACCTATACAGCCAAGGCTCGCACCCCTGTTCAAGTAAGCCTGCTTCACCAGAGCGCGCTGAATAGATGGGAGCAAGAGTATCCCAATCTGGTTTCAGAATTGTACAACTATTGTTTCCTGGGAAAGGACATCGCAGAGATCATTAGGGAGAGAGACGCAGATAGGCGATCACAGCAGCGCATCCAGGTCGATAGCAGGCTGAAGCTTCAAGTGCTGAATGAATCCGGCAAGCCCCTTGCTCGCCCCTTCGGAGCGGAAATGATAAATATCTCCAGTGGGGGCCTTGCCTTCACCCTGGAGCTTGCCAACTCTAAAACCGCTCAGAAGCTTTTGAGCCGTCGCATAGCGCTAAAGGCAAACTTGCCCATAGACAACGATTGGAGGGAGATAAAGAAGGCGGGCAGGATCGTGGGCATACGCGCCCTGGCCTTCAATGAGTACAGCTTCCATGTTCAGTTTGAAAAGCCGCTTCCGGAAGAGCTTCTGGAACGCATTCAGCCTGGTGCCACAAAAAGATCCAGGGATTTGGATATAGAGCTGTAGCGCCTTATCCCTCAGTGTCTGCGATTCCACTTGAGGCGCAGCAGATAGACGCCGACCTGCTCCATCCAGTTCACTGCCTCATGCGGATCGTGCGTTTCCTGTTTTCGAGGCAAGACTCCGCAATTCCGCCTAGACCGGGATGAAGCTCACCCTAACCGCCATTCGTCCTTCCCGAAGCGAGAAGCTCGCCAGTGCGGATGTCGCAAAGTGTAACCAGCGCCCCTCCCATAGTGCTGTCCAGGA
The DNA here is from genome assembly GCA_964432965.1 of uncultured Desulfohalobiaceae bacterium. Lineage (GTDB taxonomy): Bacteria > Desulfobacterota > Desulfovibrionia > Desulfovibrionales > Desulfothermaceae > JAIPDU01. The sequence continues at coordinate 2,319 of CAYSPQ010000071.1, read as the reverse complement.
ATTTGGCATCCTTGGTCTCTACTCGAACGGTGATTTGCGTGCTCATCGCCTAAAAGTCTCCTTGCACGCGACTGAGCGCATTCCTCAAACACAAAATAAAAGATAACTGCAAACAAATCTTTCCGACCCAGACATTATCACTGCTTCTCGTCGCTTACCGGCCGGCATTTGGCCCCCCGGGGTATGTCCTGCTCCTCTCTCAACCACTCCACGACTTCAGCCTGGGAAACATCATCCAGGCCCTGGACGACCTCCACAATCGCCACATCAGCCTCCGTAGTTCCCAGAACCCGTCCGGAATCCGGGTCCACTATTTCTTCCCCAGGTTCCACAACCTTTTTACGGCTGCCTTCCTCCAAGCCACCCTGGTTAAGATAAACAGTTCCCTGGCTGTAGGCTGCCACCAGCAAAGGGAAGAGCTCGGACATCACCGAGTCCACCATCTTCTGCACGAGCTGATCATAGGTCTGTTGTTTGAACTGCTCACCTATGCTGGAGACATTCGAATCCAGGGACTGCTCCCGACTCTTGGCCTGCATGCTCTCTGCAGCGACTATTTCCCCGGTTTCGGTGTTCACGATCCGAATATTCGCTCCTGCTGCATGCTCCACCGTTGTTTGCGTACCCGCTTCATACGGCAGTTCCTCTCTTTCTATGGAGCCATCCAGCATGGAAATAGTCCCTAGAAGAAAATACTCCGCACCAAGCAAATTGCCCAATTCCATAGCCTGATTCGGATCCGTCAGATCGGATTGGGTAAGCTTTGCTTCCTCCATTATCTGATTAATCTTTTCCCGCTCCACCACTTTAATTCTGTCCGACTTTGCCAGGGCAGTAATAAATCGATCACGAAGCAAAGAGGTTTCAACTGAGGTTTCCTTGGTTACCCTCTCCCGGTCCTGAGTTTCCACTGTTACCTTCTTGCTTGCAGTATCGGCGAAACCGAAGTCAAAGACGGCAATAGTCGGCTTGCTCGGCTCCTCCGCCTTTACGGGGGAAAACAGCAAGAGGGAGTAACAGACGAAAAAGACGGCCAGGGAGGCTTGCAATATTTTCATACAGGAATTCCTGTTGCGCATGCCCAGCATTTGACAGGCTCCTTCGGGGTCAAGCACCCCCGCAGATAGTCGTTATATCAGTAGCAATATGCCCTTGATTCAGCATCTGCTTTTGCAGCGGCTACCACTGTGTTCGCTTAAGTAGCAGCCCTCCACTTTTGGGATTAACCCTCAGTTTTGCCCGTTTATTGATTAAAGCCTCCTGTACCGGAAAACAACTTAGATCATGGATGGCTTTTACTGCCGGAAACAGCTCGGTTCGGGGTTAACCAATTCCGCACGGCTTCCAAGGGCAACCCACGGTGAAGGCTTCGGGATTGGGGCGGTTTATCCATTACCACGGGCACTGTGCGTGAGAGGGGAATACGCTGCTCTCCGAAAAGGTTAAGGAGCCCGCAGAAATCAATTCAATTCTAGCGGGCTCCTCATCTTATTGATTTATTGATTTCAGTGTCTTGCTGGCAATTCATCCACCATTTCCTTAATCGCGTTCTGTACAACACGGGCAGCCTGCGGGGACAAAGCATCCCCAGCGGCACCGCCTAGCACACCGCCAGCAACTGCTCCAGCGGAATCAGCAACCTCGGATCCTGCCACAGCGCCGCCTATCGCGCCGCCAACAGTTGCCAGCGTGGAGCCGCTGCCGCCTCTGCTGGTGCCAACCCAAAGGACTTCAGCAGTCTCTGCATCGATCATCCTTCCCGTTACACTCACCTTTTCTCCGGCCACATGGGCATCGAGCGTTGCAACTGCCGGGACATTCATTATCTCCCCTATTTGTGCCATCTCTTGATCAGTGGTTCTGTCCGAGCGCTGAAAGTCCTGCTCCTCCAGCACGCTGTCCACCCTGCTCCTTTCGATCACCTGATAGCCCTTCTCCAGCATCTCCATGGCAAAGAAGTCCTCTACTTGATTTTTGGGGGCATCGCCTTTAATGTCTCCAGAGACTTCCACCAAGGCCACTTCCTCGGGTTGTACGTCATGAAAAGCCGGGGAAATGGTGCTCTCTCCAGTGGCGCAGCCCACAGCGAAAAGCAAGGCGATACTTAGCCCAATGTAGAGCAGGTAAGAAAAAGCTTTCATAAGGCCTCCCTTTTCCTTGCTTTATATGTTCAACATAATCAATTGGTTATACTTGGGATTCCTACCCTTGATCAGCTTGAAATGAAATTTATCGATAATAACAAAGCAATTTGACCATGTAAAGAACTCCTGTCGGATATCACTCCCCTCCAAGATGCGCCTGCAAAAAAACTTTTTG
>CAYSPQ010000070.1:0-7586 GCA_964432965.1 uncultured Desulfohalobiaceae bacterium | reverse complement strand
AATATGCGGTCCTTGTAGGACTCCCTGGGATTTTGCAGACAGTTGGTGGTCATCAGGATCGGCCCTGGGAATTCGGCGAATTCCTTCTGCTGGTTCTGCCAGGCTGTGCCGTAGTGCCCGTAGAAATGCGGGTAGCTCTTGAGCTGGGGATAGCCGTGACTGGGCAGCATCTCCCCGTGGGTGTAGACCAGGATACCGCTGTCCTTCGTCTGCTCCAGCAACAGTTCCAGATCCCTCAGATCATGTCCGGAAATCAATATCGCCTTCCCCTTCTTGTGCCCCAAAGGCACGGAAGTGGGAACCGGATGGCCGTACTTGTCCGTATGTCCAGCGTCCAAAAGCTCCATGGCCCGCAGGTTGATTCTGCCGCATTCCAGAATCATATCCACCCAGTCCTGCAGGGTAAGATCCAGCCGCAAGGTTGAGGCCAGCCCCTTCTGGATAAAGGAATAGACCTCATCGTCCTCCTTGCCCAGAATCCTGGCGTGTTCGGTGTAGGCGGCCACTCCCTTGATGCCGTAAACCAGGGCCTCCTTCAGGGACTTGATATCCTGGTCCGGCTCCGGATCCTGTAGCACTCCGTGTTCCTTGCCCTGCTCTATCATGCCCTGCAGATTGGGAGCTGGCTGAAACGAGGCGGGCTCGTCACTGTAGCCGGCAGCTTCCGAGTCACCCAAGCCAATGGCCCCCTTGACCCTGCTCCAGAGGCCCTCGTCCTCACCCGCCTGCTGGCGGATCTTCTCTTTCAGTGCCTCGCGCTGCCCTACTGCTTGGTTCACGTATCCCTGTATTCGTTCCGGATCGAAATTCACGTTGGTCAAAGTGGCAAACACAGCCTGGCAAATGAAGACATCGCTCTCCCTGTGAGAAATTCCCATTTCCCTGGCCTGAACCTTGACCTGGGACAGCCCCTTGAGAAGGAAGATCAACAGATCCTGCATCGCGGCAACATCGGGCTGCTTGCCGCAGACTCCCACTGTGGTGCAACCCTCGCCCTTGGCCGTTTGCTCGCATTGATAGCAAAACATTTGCATAAGTCTTCTCCTGTTGTTTTCCTCGAATTTCTTCCTCTACTCCGAAATCTCGCCAAAAGTACCGGATTTCCCGGCATATTCCCACTCAACAAGCTATTCCCTCAGAAACCCAGCTAGGAGGCAATCCTTGCCCTGCTGAGCCCCAGCACTTGCTCGCCCACGCTGCAGCCCGCATTGGTCAGGCACCCGTCCTGCAGAAAGTCGGAAAGACTTTCCAAGCTCAATTCCCCGGATTCACCCCTCTCTTGCAGATAGGCGATGACTTGTGCGTCGTGCACAGCCTCGAATTCCGGGTCCTTGTCACTACGCGGCGCGTCGCGTCCCACTATGTCACACACCCTTTGCACCATATCCCCATCCGTGCCCAAAGCTTCCAGAATCCGGCGAGCCAGGGAGGGACTATCCTCGCGCTGCTGCAACGTCCCGCCTTGGCTGTGTCTGTTTTCCGCGTCGGGCTCACCTATCTTGTGCAGATAAGCGGCCATTATGGCCACTCCCAGATCCGCACCCAACTGTTTTCCGATTCTTTCCGCATAGTCCGCCACTCTGCCCAGGCGGCGCAGGCGAGCGTGATCCCCGCCCAGGATGCGGCGCACGGACATGGCCACTTTCTCCTTGAGCAGTTCCTGCTGCTGGGCTGCCACCTCCGGGGGGAGGGAGCCCAGGCACTGTTCCGCGAACTGGCAATAGGAGGCACAGCCGAAGTCCATGTGCGGATTGACAAAGCGATGTCCACAATGGGGACAATTGCGGGCGGTGTCGTCCTTGAAGAATTCCACTCCCGCCTGGCACTTGGGGCAGGAGGCCTCGAATATGGCATCTGGTTTCCAGAACCTGCTGTCCTGTCCGGGGCATTTCATGGATACTCTCCTTGTCGATTTGGTTGCTCAACGCGGCCCTTTGCAAACGGCGTGCGAGTCGTTTCCAGCTGCATCATTCCCCAAAACTCGGATGTGACATGTCCCTTTTCTGATGCGCCTGCAAAAAGTCTTTTTTGCAGGCACAGATGACAGAAGACAGAGGACTGATGACAGGAAAATTAATGACTTACGATCATGCTTCTGAAAAGTAAAGTCCACAGTTCGATTTTTTGCAGATGCATCTTTTCTGTCCCGAGAAGTCACGCGACATTTTCGGGCAAGGATTACGCTGCTCCGGTTGCCTCCACTTCTCGGGTAGAGCAATGTTAAAATCTGACTCGCTCCTACTCCCAAGCTTTCTCCAGTGCAGTATGCCTAATCCGGACAAAGGCGGCTTTGATATAAGTCAAAAAAAGTTCAACCGCGTGCGGGGAGCTGGAAACATCTTTGCTCGCAGGGGACATGCAACTGGCAAAACTTCTCAATCCGGGTTCTGCAATTGATCAATTTGTAAGCTCTTGCATTAGGTATGCCACGCGTTCATGCAACTTGTTGGCGAATTCCGAGTAATCCTCCCCCTGGTAATACAGGGCGGGGCCGATACTCACCCGGATCCTGCCGGGCCTGGGCCAGCGGGCGTCATGAGGGAAAAGGTCGAACAACCCGTTGATCCCCACAGGCACCACAGGAACACGCAAATTTTCCGCCAGCATGGATATACCCGGCCTGAAGGGCATAAGATTGCCATCCTGGGTCATGATCCCTTCCGGAAAAACCAGGGGACAGTATCCATGATCCGCCAGCTCTCCCGCATAGCGCAAGGCGCTTTTAAGCCCTCCTGCCCGCTGGGGCAGGGGGAAGCTGTTCATCAGGCCGCAAGCCACCACGTATTGAAAACCGCTCCTGGTCCTTTGCAGAAGGGAATATCCAGCGGGAAAGAAATAGGGGCGAAAAAAGTCCAGTTGCATGCTGACCGCTAAGCTACGCCTCCATCCCAGGGGCAGGGAGGCCAGCAAGGCGGTTGTGTCCAGGTGACTGCTGTGATTGGCGGCAAAAAGCACAGGTGGGGACAGCTCCCGCAGGTGTTCCCATCCCTGGCGCTCAAGGCGCATATAGATCCTGAACCCGGGAAGCCAGAGCAGTTCCTGGAACACAGTCCTACCCCAGCGCACGGGTCGGCTTCGGTTCCAGCGGGGGGGATGGTAGGGGGCGGCTCCGCTGCTTCCTCCGCGCTCTGCTGCAGAAAGGGAAGGGGCTGGTGATGGCTCTTGCTCTGCTGTGGGAGAAGAGGAGTCCGCTATTGCTCCTTGCACCAGGGAGGCCTCTAGTTGTCCCACTGTTGGGTTCTCCGGCAGCAAGGCCTCGTCCAGGTCCACCCCGTAGGAGGATTCCAGCAAGGCGGAGAGCTCCACCATGTCCAGCGAGGACAGGCCCAGTTCCCTTGCCGGATCCGTATCCGGACCGATCCTTTCCGCAGGGACACCGGTCAATTCGGACAGGGCGCGCCTCACCGGAAAGGCCTGTCCGGCGGCTGAAATTCTGTTTTCCCGGTAAGCTCCCTCCCGCACCCAGCGAGAGACCTCCCTGCGCAAAACTTTCTGGGTGGATGGGGTGCGCGGAAAGTCCGGCTCGGGCCACACAGACCAGCCCAAGATGCGCTGATGGGGCTCCAGCTCCTGATTGGCCCTGCGGATCGCCTCCTCCGCATCAGCCTCCGGCCCCGGGGTTATCAACACCGCATGCACTCTGGACTCTCCCTCCGGCCCGGGCTTGTCCACCACTGCCGCGTTCCGCACACCCGGCATGCGCAGGAGCACCTCCTCCACGTCCTCGGGGTGGACGTTCATGCCGTCGGCGGTAACGATCACATCCTTCTTGCGTCCCTTGTAGTAAAGTCGCCCCTCCTCGTCCTGCTCCACAATGTCTCCGGTGTGCAGCCATCCATTTTCGTCTATGCGGTCAGATGCCGCTTTGGAGCCGAAGTATTCCAGGGAAATGTTCTCCCCCTTGAGCAGCAACTCGCCGTCATGGGCTATGCGCGCCTCCTGGCCCTCCAAGAGCTTGCCCAGGGATCCCTCGCGTGTGCGCAAGGGATGATTCAGGGCCACGATGGGACTTGCCTCGGTCAAGCCATATCCCTGCACTGTCAAGAACCCTCTGCTGCGCCACCAGGCCTCCACCTCCCGCCCCAATTCCGCGCCGCCCACTACCAGGATCCAGAACTTCCACCCCAGGAGGGAGTGAATGCGGCGGTGACGCCAGATCCTGACCGTACGTCCCCAGAATCCGGAGCGTTTGCTCCATTGTTCCAGGCTTTCTCCTTCTTCGTAGTGACTTTGGATGTGTTCCTTCAGCTGTCTCATTATACGCGGCACGGCCACCAGGGTAGAAGCCCTTTCCCTGCGTATGGTATCCAGCACCGGACCGGGAGACAGCTCCCGGCTGAAGATCACCGAGCCACCCAGCAGGACGGGAATGAACAGGCCCAGGGCCTGCCCGAACATGTGGCTGAGAGGTAGTAGGTTCAGGGTGCGAAGGGGCTGCAGGGGACGAAGCAAGGGGCGGTACTTTCCAATTTCCCGGGCGATGGGCGTCAGATCGGAACAGATGTGCTTGTGGCGATGCACCACTCCCTTGGGCTCTCCGGTGGTTCCGGAAGTATAGATGATCTCCAGCATGTCCTGCGGCTGGACTTTTGTTCCGGGCAGATCGGCGTCCCCATCCGTCCGGGTTGGCTCGTAAAGTAGCTCGACTTGAATGGAGATTTCCTGCAGCCCTTCCTCCCGGTCAGTCAGAAGCAGGGCCGCCCCGGTCTCCCTGGCCACCTTGTCCACGAAGCCAGACGAGAACCTAGCCTCCAGAGGAACAACCACCACTCCCAGAGAAACTGCGGCCCAAAAGGCGGCTGCCCACTCTGCGCTGTTCTCTGCCCAAATCAGGAGACGATCCCCGCGGTGTATCCCCTTTTCCCCCAAAAATCGGGAGTATTCCACGATCATGTCGTACAGGCCACTGTAGGAGAAAACCCGGCTGCGATATCCCACCCTGTCCCGCAGGGCCTCGCGTTTACCCAGCTCCGGCATTCGCTGCAGGATATCCTGTACTGTATCAAGTCGCATAACAGCTCGTCGTGCGTTTCCTTTCCGCCAATAAGGCGCCTCAACTCCTGAGAATCCGTCTTAGCTGAACAAGAGTGCTTGTATTTACCACGTCCAGGCTTTCCAGCCACCCCCTTCTGGCCTGATCCACTCCGTAGCGAAGAATATCCAGCCCTTCCGCATGATGGGCATCCGAGGAAATAGCCAGTTTAGCCCCTGCCTCCTTGGCCATCCTTATTGACGTGTCATTCAGATCCAGGCGATCCGGCTGGGAGTTGATCTCCAGTATAACCCCCTTATCCGCGGCCCTGTTGATGATTCTTTCCAGCTCCATCTCGGAGGGAGCCCTGCTCTGCAGTATCCTTCCCGTGGGATGGGCAAGCACCGAGGTGCAGGGATTGTCCAGGGCGGCCAGGATGCGCTTGGTCTGCTGCTCCGAGGAAAGGTTGAGGCCAAAATGCAGGGCACAAATAACAAGATCCAGGTCGCAGAGAATGCTTTCCGGCAGATCCAGACTTCCATCGGACAATACATCCACCTCTATTCCCTTGAGCAGGAATGCCCCCGCACCCTCCTCGTTCACTCTGTCTATTTCCTCCATCTGCTTCCGGAGCCGCGAGGCTCCCAAGCCCCTGGCCACGGACAACCTCTGGCTGTGATCGGTTATAGCCAGGTATTCAAACCCCTTCTTGTGCGCGGCCAGGGCCAGATCCCTCAACCCGTGGCTACCGTCGGTGTAGTTGCTGTGCACATGCAGGTCCCCCTTCAGATCCCCCAGATGGATCAATTCCGGAAGGGTTCCCCTTGCCGCAGCCTCTATCTCTCCCCAATCCTCTCTTAGCTCCGGCTCTACATAGGTCAGACCCATTGCGGCATAGACTCCGGATTCGCTTTCTCCGGCTATTTGATGCCCCTCTCTGTAAACCCCGTATTCGTTTATCTTGTACTCCTTTTGCTGGGCCATCCTGCGGATGGCCACATTGTGGGCCTTGGAACCGGTGAAATAATGCAGGGCGGCACCGAAGCTCTCCGAAGGCACCGTGCGAAGGTCCACCTGCAGTCCGTTTTTAAGCACGGCGCTACTGCGGGTATGACCGTGCATCAGAACTTCCAGGATATCCCCATAACCCAAGAAGCGACGCATTATCCTTTCCCTGTCCCTTGCCACCACCAAAATATCCAGGTCTCCCACGGTCTCCTTTCTTCTGCGAAAGCTGCCCGCCACTTGAATGTTTTCCACACCCGGATCCTGCTGTAAATGCCTAATCAGCAAGGAAACCATCTCCTCGGCAACGGAAAGCCGGAACCGCGTGTCCTGCTTTTGGGTTGCCTGCTGCAGCTCACGAAGGATCCTTTCCTCGCTCTTGACTCCAAAGCCCTTGAGCTGCCTGATCCTCCCCTGTCGGGCAGCTTCCTCCAGATCGGAGGGGTCGGTGACTCCGAGCTGGTGGTACAGGGCACTAACTTTTTTGGGGCCCAGCCCCTCCAGCTCCAAAAGCTCCAGGAGACCCGAGGGAAGACGCTGTTTCTCCCTCTCCAGGGCGGAAATGCTCCCTGTCCGGACAGCCTCTTCGATCTTGCCGGCCAGTTCCTTTCCCACACCCTCTATCCGGGTCAGATCCTCTCCCTGCTGGACCATGTCCTGCACCCGACGGGGGTATCCGGAAACGATCCTGGCCGCGTTGCGGTAAGCCCGGACCCTGTACTGATTAGCTCCCTCGATCTCCAACAGGTCGGCAAGCTCGGTAAACATCCGTTCCAGATCGCTGTTGTGTACAGGCATTATTCAACTACCGTGCTTTAGTTGCCTTCATTTGGATGCATCCGGGACGGACTGCGGAACTTGTTTGAAAATCATACAATGCAATCAGATGGTTTTCAAACCAAGACTTTGCAATGGGATATGCTAGCTGAAAGGGCTGGGTAGTCTGGGAATGTGCTTTCCGGAAGGTTCAGTGCCTGATCAGTTCTTTGCCAATCTAGCGGATACAGCTGTCTGATCAGGGCAAATAATTTGGAAGTAAGCTTCACCGGGCGATCGGCTATACTCCCCTCGCCCGGTGCAAAGATCTCGAATTTGTCAATCCTTGTACTTGGCGTGACAGTCCATGCGCATCTGGCCTAGCTGCTGGAAACGCTGCTTCAATTCCTCGAATTCGCTGTATTCAAAGGCCTTGCGCAATTCCTCGCAGGCATCCAGAAATTCTTCGTATTTCTCCTCCCCGTAACCGCCGCTAAAAGTGGTCATTGTCCTGGCATCTGTCAGGAAGACGTAAACTATCTCCCGAGAGGGGAAATAATTGTCCTGCAAGCTGCTCTGCATTTCCTCGTAATAGGCCTCCATCCTCTTCTTGAGCTTCTTGAAACTGAGGTCCTCGTCCTCGGTCTCCTCCTGCTCGCCGGTAACCACCTTTATCTCCAGATGATAGTCCTCGGGCTTCTTCTTCAGACTGGTCTTTATCTTGCGATAGTTGCTCAAGGGGATATCGTATCCCTGAATGAGGTCCTCATTGTTACGAATGCTATCTGCCAGCTGCGCGAAAAACTCCGCCGCCTCTTCCCTGGTGACCTGCAGATGGCTCTTGTTCTTCTTG
>CAYSPQ010000069.1:0-7650 GCA_964432965.1 uncultured Desulfohalobiaceae bacterium | reverse complement strand
GGGACGAGCTGCTTTCCGATCTGGGGATCGAGGGCTTGTCCGAGCAGCTTGCGGTGGAGCTCTCCGGCGGGGAGAGGAGACGCCTGGAGATCGCACGGGCCTTGATACGCGATCCGCAGTTCATGCTGCTGGACGAGCCCTTTGCCGGCATCGATCCGCTTGCGGTGGACGACATCCAGAGCAATGTCCTGCGGTTGAAAGAAAGGGGAATCGGGGTTCTCATTTCCGATCACAATGTTCGCGAGACCATGCACATCTGTGACCGGGTCTACCTGGTCTTTGACGGCAGGATCATCTTGGAGGATTCTCCGGAGAATATAGTGCGGGACCCTCAGGCCAGGCAGATCTATCTGGGCGAGAAGTTCAGCCTGTGAAGATGCTTTCTGATTCAGTTTGCAATAGCCGGGGGCTTGTGGCAGTATGAGCAAGGTGAAACGGTTGAAAATTTTCTCTGAATCCCCAAAGGTCCATCACAGAATGATAAACTTATGAGCCTACAGCTGCGGCAGAATTTAAAGCTTTCCCAGCAGCTGGTTATGACGCCTCAGCTGCAGCAGGCCATCAAGCTGCTGCAACTGAATAAAAACGAGCTGATCGAGACTGTGGAGCAGGCTTTGCTGGAGAATCCACTTCTGGAGAAGCGACAGGAGCAGGAAGAAGATTCCGAGGAAAACGCAGCGGGTGACTCAGGGGGGCAGCCTTCCTCCTCCGAAGGCCGCGACGGGGACGCAGCCTTTGTCTCCGCAGATAACGAGCTGTCCCAGGCCGCCGAATGGGAGGACTATCTGGGTCTGTTCTCCAGTTCAGCCAAGTCTTCGAGGGAGCGAGAAATCCCCGAGGAGATGGCTTCCCTGGAGGCAGTGTATTCGGCCAAGCCCTCCCTGGAGAGCCATCTCCTGTGGCAGTTGCATCTTTCCCATTTTTCCTTTCGACAGATGACCATAGGCGATATACTGATCCATAATCTCGACTCCAGCGGGTATCTGGGGCTTGAACTGGAGGAAGTAGCCAATCTGGCGGATTGCAGCACGGCTGAAGTGGAAGAGGTCCTGCTCCAGGTGCAGAGATTCGATCCCGTGGGAGTGGCCAGCCGCAGCCTGCAGGAGTGTCTGCTTCGTCAACTCGAGGTTCAGGGATATGGGGAGGAGCCCCTTTTTACTCTGGTGCGGGAGCACTTGCCCGAGATCGAGAGGCACTCCCCCAGGGCCCTGGCGGGAAAACTGGGAGTGACCGCGGAGCAGATGGAAGGCTACATGCAGATCCTGCGGGGTCTGGATCCGCGGCCGGGGAACAGCTTCGGCCCGGGAGAAGTCCAATATGTCAGCCCGGATGTATATGTCTACTATTATGACGGCGAATTCGTGATATCCCTGGCCGAGGAGGGTCTTCCGGATCTGGGCCTGAACCCGCAATATCTCAATTTGTCCGGGGATAACGAGAAGAAGGAGAAGGAATACATCCAGGAAAAGACTCGGGAGGCGATGTGGCTCATTAGGAGCATTCACCAAAGGCAGCGAACCCTGTACAGGGTGACGGAGAGCATAGTTCGCTTCCAGGAGGAGTTCTTCCGAAAAGGGGTGAGCGAGCTAAAGCCCATGGTGCTGCGGGACGTGGCCGAGGATATCGAGGTGCACGAATCCACGGTGAGCCGAGTAACTGCAAACAAGTTCATTTCCACTCCGTTTGGTATTTACGAGATGAAGTTCTTCTTCAGCAGCGGACTGGGCAAGAACGACGGGGAGCAGATGTCCGCTGTGAGCGTAAAGGACGCAATCAAGAAATTGATACAGAGTGAGGACAGCAGGAAGCCCCTGAGCGACAAGGATCTGGTCCAGCGTCTGAACGAGGAGTACAAATTGAATATTGCCAGAAGAACCGTGGCCAAATATAGGGAGGGCCAGGGTATTCCCTCTTCCTCCCGAAGGAAGAGGAAGGGATGATCGCTGAGGCAGGGACGGAGGTCGGATGTCAGTAGTCAGCGGTCCCAACCTGGGGTTCCGGGCAGTCGGCAGTTTTGGAAACCGGAAGTGGCCTTGACCGTGTACAGAGCAACAGAGCACGTATCGCATATAACTGTAACCGAAAACCGATAACGGATAACGGATAACCGAGAACTGACAACAATCCCCAAGCTCAACAAAGAGGAAAAAGCAAACAGATACTTAAAGGAGATAGTATGCAGATTCAGTTCGACTTCAAGAATTTCCACCCCTCGGAGTCTCTCAAGGAATATGCCAGGAATCGGTTCGAGAAGTTGAACAAGTATGTAAAGAGAGAGGACAGCGCCAGCTTGGCGGTGCTTCTGGAAGTGGACCGCTACAGGCAGATCGCGGATGTCAAGCTGAGCGCCGATGATGTGCAGGTTACCGCAAAGCACGAGTCCGAGGATATGTACGCTACCATAGACCAGGTTCTGGAAAAGCTCAGGTCTCAACTCAAAAAGAGCAAGGACAAGCAAAAAGATAGGCAAAAGGGTAAGATAGGCACGCAGCAGAGCGCCAGGTCCGTGGCTGCGGCTTCCGAGGCCGCCTTTGCTCCATCCGGGGGCACTGGCAGGATGCTCCGGGAGCCGATAGAGGACGAAAAGCCCAAGGATCCGGAGGAAGCCCTGATCCAGCTGCAGGCTGGCGATAGCGATTTCCTCGTTTTCGTGAACGCGGAAAATGACAGGGTCAATGTGATCTACAGCAAGGGCAACGGTGATTACGGACTGATCGATCCGGGGATGTAGGGATGCAACTTGCCGACTATCTGGATCGGGAGCTGATTCTGCCCGATCTGCAGACAGACTCCAAGCCGGAGGTGCTGAGGGAGCTTTTGTCCCCTTTGCGGGAGAAAGCCCCGCACTTGGACCTGGACAAGGCCCACGAAATATTGCTGGAGAGGGAGAAGCTGGGAAGCACCGGAATCGGGAACGGAGTGGCCATCCCTCACGGCAAGGTGGACGAGATGGAGGACATTGTCCTGATAGTGGGCCGGAGCTCGAAGGGGGTCGACTTCGGAGCCCAGGACGGAGAGCCCTGCACCGTGTTCTTTCTGGTCCTCGCCCCGGAGAATATAGCCGGAACTCATTTGCGCCTTTTGGCTCAAATATCACGGCTTCTCAAGGATCCGGCTTTCAGGAGCTCCTTTCAGGAAGCGAGAGGGGCTGGCGCATTATGGGATCTGTTGAAAAATGCCTGATGCATGGACTCCTCAGAGCAACAGCCACATTCCGGTGGTCATTGTGACCGGTCTATCCGGAGCTGGCAAATCCACCGCACTGAAGGTGTTCGAGGACCTCGGTTTTTTCAGTGTGGACGGGTTGCCCGCCTCCATGATGGACAAGCTGGTCAGTCTCTTTCAGAAGGAAAATCCCGGATACTACAGGGGGATCGCTCTAGGGATAGACATCCGGCAAAGGAATTTTCTGCAGGACTGGTGGCAAGCAAGGGATCATCTGCGACTGCGGGGGATAAATCCCAGGTTCCTTTTCCTGGAAGCGGGTATAGATACTCTTCTCAAGAGGTATGCAGAGACTCGCCGCCCTCATCCGCTGGTGGACAAGGATGTGGGGCTGGAGACCGCCCTGAGGAAGGAGCAGGAGCTCCTGAGCCCCTTGCGTCAGGAGGTGGGGCTGATCCTGGATACCTCTGAGTTTTCCATTCACGACCTGCGGCGCGCCCTGCAGGCGGAATGGAACTTTCTGCAGGACCCCAGCCTCGGCTTGCGGGTAAATGTATTGTCCTTCGGCTACAAATACGGCACACCCAGGGAGGCGGATCTGATCTTCGATCTACGCTTTTTGCCCAACCCCTATTTCGAGGAGCGATTTCGCGGGATTAGCGGCAAGGAGCCCGAAGTTGTCGAGTATATTTTTCAAAGTGATATCGGAGCAGAGTTCAAACAGCGCTTCGTCGATTTTCTCCTATACATTCTGCCCCTCTATGCAAGGGAGGGACGCTATCGGGTAACCCTGGGCCTGGGGTGTACGGGAGGGTTTCACCGCTCTGTGGCCGTGGCGGAAGAGGTGCACAGGATCCTGCAGGAGCAGGGATATCACGTCTCCCTGGAACACAGACACATGGAACTCAAGGCATGATAGGTATACTATTGATCACCCATGACGACTTCGGCAAGGTGCTTCTGCAGACAGCGGAGAAGATACTGGGCGAGATCCACTACTGCCAGGCACTGAATGTGGATGGTAATCGCGGCATGGACGAGGTGATGACCGAGATCCAGGACGGTGTGCAGGCAGTGGACAATGGCTTCGGTGTTCTGGTGCTGACCGACATGTTCGGGGGCACGCCCAGCAATTTGAGTATGTCCCTGTTGGAGACCAGGGATCTGGAGGTGGTCACCGGGGCTAACCTCCCTATGCTGCTCAAGATCGCAAACCGCCGGGAGGCGGGCCTGAAGGATCTGGCTGCGGAGGCCAAGTCTGCCGGGAGACAGGGTATTGTGGTTGCCGGGGAAGTGCTGAAGAGAAAAGTTTCCCATGAATAACGGCTCCATCTGGGTCCGTATCGACAATCGCCTTGTTCACGGACAGGTCATCGAGACCTGGATCCCCTACGCTCAGGCCCGCATGCTGGTGGTGGCAAATGACGCCCTGGCAGATGACGGATTGCAGCAGGAGATCATCAAGCTGGCCATACCCAAGGGCGTGGGAGTGGTTTTCACCTCCGTGGACCGGGTAGTACAAGTCTTCAGTGACCTGGAGATCAATTACAGCCCCTCCAGGCTCTTTTTCCTTTTCTATTGCTGTCCGGATGCCTGCAGGGCCTATAATATCGGTCTGCATTTCACCACGGTAAACATCGGAAATCTTCACTACGGTCCCGGAAAGCTACAGATATGCGAACATGTGGCCCTGGATGAGCAGGACCGAGAGTGCCTTTACCTTTTGGAGTCCAGCGGCGTCAGGCTGGACTTTCGTTGCGTGCCCCACAAACAGGCTAACCTGAAGAGTGACTGGCGAGTGGTGACCTGGTAGGGCTACGGCTTTAAGCCCTGTCGGCCCCCCTGCAGTTCTAGAACTAACAACCCGTGTTCCGGGAAGATCATGCTGCAATCCCTGCATCCCTTATTGGCCCTGTTGCTGACAGGTTTTTTTTTGGCCTGTTTTCCCTTTTTCGGTTTGCCCTGCATCTGGGTTTCCTGGAGCGACCCCTCGCAGCAGGCATCTTGCTTGCCCTCCTCTTTGAGCCCTGGTTCCCGGTAATTGCCATAGCTATCTTTTTCGAGCTGCTCTGGCTGGATTCCATCCCAGCCGGAACCTATATACCCCCGCATGCACAACTGGCGACTGTAGTTTGCGCCTCGGCAGCCTCTTTGCTGCATCTGCAGGAGCCGGGACAAATATTACCTGTCCTGCTGCTCGGGCTGGTGATTGCCTGGGCGGGCTCCAAGGCGGAGACTGTGCAGAGAAGAAGGCAGTCCAGGGTTCACGAACAACTGCTTTGTGAAACAAGGAACAATTCCCTGGCCTATCGACCGGAGAGATTCGTAGGTAATGCCCTCCTTCGCCATTTTGCCATTCACAGCGCCTTGGGCGCAGTATCCGGGATCCTCCTGTACACATTGGCTATGGCGCTCCTTCCTTTTTGGTCCCTGAAAGGGGAGATCGGCTGGCCCATTCTCTGGGGGGCCGCCCTGATGGGCGCAATCCTGGCCCTGCGCATCCGCAGGGCTTATTGGCTGCTGCTAATTTCTGCCGCCGCGGCCTATATTCTGCTTTTGCTGCTTACCACAGGGGTCATGCCTGTTTAGGATTGAGGTGACAAATGTGGCTCCTGCCCGATTGGGTGTATGTGTCGATTGCAAGTTTGTTTCAGAGCAGAACTTGGCAACGGGCTTGTTTTGTGCTAAAAAGAACAAGCAGTTGACGGAAGGGATAATCAATCCGGAATATAAAAGGAAATACCCAGGAGGTGGGCTATGACAGTGTATGCGTACGGCCATAAGAGCCCGGACACGGACACCGTGTGTGCGGCAATCGCTCTCTCGGATCTCAAGAGCAAGCTGGGAGTGGAATGCAAGCCGGCAGTACCGGGGGAGGTCAACGAGGAAACCAAGTTCGTCCTGGACAAATTCGGAGTGGATGCCCCGGAAAAGATCGACAGCGCCGCAGGCAAGAAGCTTTTCCTGGTGGATCACTCCGACAGGTCCCAAAGCCTGGACGACTTGGATGAAGGTGAGATTTTGGGCATTGTGGATCATCACAAGCTGGGTGATGTTACCACTCCCAATCCCATCGAGATCTGGGCCTGGCCCGTGGGGTGCACCTGCACCGTTCTCAAGGGCATGTACGACTTCCACGGGGTGGAGATACCCAGGAATATCGCTGGAATCATGGCCTGTTCCATCCTGAGCGACACGGTCATATTCAAGTCCGCAACCTGCACGGAGCAGGACGTTAAGGCCGGCAAGGAGCTGGCCAAGATCGCGGGCATCGACGATCCGACCTCCGTGGGCATGGAGATGTTCAAGGTCAAGTCCGCCATTGAGGGCACTCCCATCCGGGATCTGGTCATGCGCGACTACAAGGACTTCGACATGAACGGCAACAAGGTGGGTATTGGTCAGCTGGAGGTTGTGGACCTGAGCCTGCTGGACTCTGTGAAGGAGGACATGGCCAAGGAAATCAAGACCATGAAGGAAGAGGGCAACTATCACAGCGTCTTTCTGCTGCTGACCGATATCATGAAGGAAGGCTCGCAGCTGCTCATTGCCTCGGACAATCCCCAAGTGGTGGAAAAGGCCTTCGGTGTCGCCCCTGAAGGGGACAGGGCCTGGCTGGACGGCGTGATGAGCCGGAAGAAGCAGGTAGTGCCCAATTTTGAAGAGGCCTTCTCCAGCTAAAGAGATCCCCCTCCCTATGAGTCCGTGCCCCGGTTCGCTATTTTTGCGAGTCGGGGCCCTTTTTTGTCGTCGCTTTTTCCCACTCCGGCCTGGTTTTCCAGCGCCTGTGCATCCAGAACCACTGTTCCGGGTATTTGTGCACCATGGTTTCCACTTCTTGCGTGTAAAACGTGGCCACCTGATTGACTTTTTCCCGAAGCGATCCCTCAAGTGCTTGCGTGTCCAGCGGCTCGCGGTTGCGGATGACGTAACCGTCACCTTCCCTAACCATGAAAATGGGCCAGACTATCGCCTTGGAGCGAAGGGCGAGCAGAGCGGGGCCCATGTTTACAGCGGCGTATTCCCGGAGAAAGGGGAGGAAGACGGATTGGCTGCGCTTGGTGTTGTGGTCCACCAGGAAGCCGGACAATCCTTTCTTCCCCAGACAGGAGCGAACACGCGGTGCGGCCTGCTTGCTGGAGACGATTTCCACGTTGTTCTTGGCCCGGAAATGGATCATCATTTCCTTAAGGGCCACGTTCTTGGGGTGACGGACCACGATCTGGCAGGGGCGTTGCGGAAAAAACAGGGCTATGAACCCGGACAAAAGCTCCCAGGCCCCCAAATGACCAGTTATCGCGACTATGGGTCTTTTTGTGTTGATGACGGATTCCAGCCTCTCTGGTTCTTCGATCCGGGCCCTGTTTTGCATAAAGCGGTAATCCACCTTGCGGGAGTGCAATGTCTCCAGAAAGGATCTGCCGGTTTGCTCGAAGTTGCGGCGGGCGATTTCCTTGCTCTTGGCCCGGCTGTAGCCTAGATGAT
>CAYSPQ010000068.1:0-7659 GCA_964432965.1 uncultured Desulfohalobiaceae bacterium | reverse complement strand
CAGACAGGGCGTTCAAAAATTCCAAGTGCAAGGCGCGAAAAAAGTTCAAGTATAGTTTGTTTCCGAAGGGAAAGGAACTATCGTTTCTTTTTAGAAAAAAGAAACAAAAAAGTTGAGATGTAATCCAATGATTTTCTTACTTCTTCTTTTCCAAAAAGAAGAAGCGATACCGGGACCTTGCCCTCTTCAAGCCGCCAACCATGCATACCATACAAGTAATTGCGCAGGAAAAACAAACACGAAAACACCCATTGCCCATGACACTGGATGAATCCATTTCTTTCCTGGTTTAATTGCCTCCTGGAAGCTGCCTATTGGCTTGACCTCTGAGAGGCAGAGGGCATATTATTATAAAATACGGAGTTTGTTATTTTTCAAACTTTTGATAGGATAGAATGCACAAAGTTTTCTTCCCCGGACTCTAAACAGGCAAAATCGAGGAAAGGGTGCCTTATGAACAAGAGCCAACTCATACGAACCTTGGCGGAAAGACGGTCCATTTCCCTGGAGGAGGCCTCCACCATCGTGAACACCTTCTTTGACAGTATCAAGGAAACCCTGTACAACGACAACCGCGTGGAAATCCGGGGTTTCGGCAGCTTTAAGATGAAGCACTATCAAGGCTACCAGGGCCGCAATCCAAGCACCGGAGAAGTGGTTCAGGTGAAGCCGAAACGGCTTCCCTTCTTCCGGGTGGGCAAGAATCTCAAGGAATATCTTAACGAATGAAACCACCCTGCTCATTCAAAAGACTTGCCCGGCTGTGAGGACATAGGTACTTGGATCCAGAAGATCGATTGACTCCTTGGCCGGAAGCGCCTGCACCCCGAGCTACACCGTCGATTTTATGCTTAGTTGTTCTTGCCCGCTTGATCCTGATTTGTTCCATACCTCTATTGCGGGAAAGCTTTAACTTCCCCGTGATGTTAAGCAGATATTTCAATTGGACATTCCCTTTTCTTCGTGCACCGAGCCCGAGAGTGGCAGACAAGTCCACCAAAGACGCCTTCCAAGAGGCCCTGGAATGCCCATTATGGTGAATCCCTGTCCAGGTTCCGGGCTACAAGAATACCTATCAAAGAGCTGAATAAAGCATGCGATACGAGCTGAGCTTCCAGGAAACCGTTTATTGCGTAAAAATGCAGGGAAGCGGCAACGATTTCGTCCTCCTCCCAGGCAAGGAACTAAATCTAGCCGTAGAGGAAATGCCCGATTGGGCCCGCGCCATTTGCAAAAGAGGATTCGGCTTGGGTGCTGACGGCCTGATTATCCTGGATTCAGCCCCGGAAAACTCCCGAGTTGACTACAAATGGCATTTCTTCAATGCAGACGGTTCCAGAGCGGAAATGTGCGGCAACGGCTCCAGATGCGCCGCCAGACTTGCCTTCGAAATGGGGCTGGCATCGCAATCGCACGTGATTGGCACCGATGCAGGGCCGATACGAGCCGAAATCGTGCCCGGGACAAACGAAGTTTCCGTGCAACTCACCAGGGCCAGCAATACAGAGCTTCACATACTTCTTCAGGAGGGCGGTGTAGAGAAGGAGGTTCACTTTGTAAACACTGGCGTGCCTCATACCGTTCTTATCTCCGAGGAAGCCGATCGGGAGAATCTTTCCCAGCTCGGCCCCTGGATACGCTATCATCTTCGCTTCGCGCCGGAAGGATGCAATGTAAACATTATGCAATTGACCAGGGAAGGCATATATCTGCGCACCTATGAACGCGGGGTGGAGGATGAAACCTATGCCTGTGGCACGGGGGCGGCTGCTGCGGCCTATATAGCCGGGCAACTGGGTCTTGCCGGAGAAAGCTTGCAAGTCACCACCTCCGGCGGAGAGAATCTAACAGTTGCCTTGCAAGGAGAGGACATCTTCCTGCGCGGGAAGGCGGAAATCATCTGCCAGGGGGAACTAAACCTTCCCGCACTGGGCCTTGGTCTTAAGTAAGCAAGCCCCAGGTTGTCGTGTCTAAGCTGAGCGGTTTTTCGCTTTATTTCTCGGGGATATTCCCCCCCTAAATCTGGAATCCCGGTGATAAGGAGGAGCATATGGAACTAAGAGGTGCTATCACTGCACTGGCTACACCCTTTCGCAACAACGAGCTGGATGAGGAGGCCTTTCGGCAGCACGTGGAATGGCAGATCGAACAAGGCGTCAGCGGTTTGCTCCCCTGCGGCACGACCGGCGAATCTGCCACCATGTCCCATCAAGAGCACAAGGACGTAATCAGGATATGCCTTGAGCAGACCCAGGGCAGGGTTCCCGTTCTGGCCGGCACCGGCTCCAACAACACCAGGGAAGCCCTGGAGCTAACCGCCTATGCCAAGGAAGCCGGAGCTGACGCTGCCCTGCTGATAACCCCGTATTACAACAAGCCCACCCAGGCAGGTCTGCTTGCCCACTACAAAACCATAGGCAGTGAAGTGGGCCTTCCCATGGTGGTTTACAATGTGCCCGGCCGCACCGGGGTTAATCTACTACCCGAGACCCTGGCCCAGATGAAGCGCGAAGTGCCGGAAGTGGTAGGTGTCAAGGAAGCCAGCGGAGACATCAATCAGGTGTCGCGCGTTATCGAAGACTGTGGTGAGGACTTCAACGTGCTGGCAGGAGAGGACTTTATCACCCTGCCTCTTCTCAGCCTGGGCGGGAAAGGAGTGATCTCCGTGGTCAGCAACGTGGCCCCAGCCCTAATGTCCGAGCTGTGCTCCACCTATCATTCGCGGGAAATCAACAGGGCTGTAGAATGTCATTACAAGCTTGCCCCCCTGTGCCGGGCCATGTTCTTGGAAACGAATCCCATCCCGGTTAAAACCGCCCTGTATTACATGGGTCGCATGGATCTGGAGCTACGGCTGCCTTTGGTCCCCATGCAAGAGGAAAACAATTCCAGGCTCCAAAAGGTGCTACAGCAGTGCGGATTGATCTGATCCGCGCGGCTTCAAAAAGGGGCGTTTCTGCACAGGGAATCGCCCCTTATTCCTGCGTGGTCAGAACCACCTCGTCCCTTCCGTCCAAATCCCGCACCAGGACATCCACTTGCTCCCGGCGGGCGGTGCTAACTCTCTTGCCCGTGTAGTCCGGATGGATGGGCAGCTCTCTGTGTCCTCTGTCTATCAGGGCCAAAAGCTCGATCCTCTCCGGGCGGCCGAAATCCAGGATCGCCTCCAGACCCGCCCGGGTAGTGCGTCCGGTGAATATAACATCGTCCACAAGCAGGATGGTCCGCTCATCCACGGAAAAGGCGATATCCGTGGAATTGATCCACGGCTGACTTTTGATCCGGGTCCAATCATCCCGGTATAGATTGATGTCCAGCTTGCCCATGGGGATGGAGGTCCCCAGGCGCTCCTCGAGCAAGGCCTTGATTCTGCTGGCCAGATGAACTCCCCGACGCTGGATTCCGACAATGGCCAAATCCATATGCCGAAGGTTGCGCTCCAGGACCTCGAAAGCCAAACGCTCCAAGGCACCCTTCATCTTTTCCTCATCCATTATCCTTATCGACTTGCTCATAGGCGGCACCTTTGTTGCGCCTGGATCAAAGCGGCTTTAAAAATTTGCCTCTTCTGGGTCTGCCTCCCCAGACATCCAATGATATCCGAGGCAGTTCGTTCCGGACATAATTATAAACAGCAGCCTGACAAAGCGGCTCATTTTTTGCTCCATCCGTGTTGAGACAAAAATCGGACCTGCAGCCATGAAATTGCCTTCCCTGACCTCCGCCCGACTTGTCAGACGCCGCAAGCGCTTCCTGGCTGAAGCGCAGTTGCCCGACGAGAGTATAAGCACTGTGTACTGCCCCAATACGGGAAGAATGCTGGGCTGTTCCCATCCCGGCTCACAAATCTTTCTCTCCGAGCACGACACCGCCAAGCGCAAGCACCGTTATACCTGGGAATTGACCAGAACCTCCGCTTCTCTGGTAGGGGTAAACACCTCCCGAAGCAACTTTATAGTCAGGGAGGGAATAGAGCAGGGAAAAATTTTGAAAAAAAGAAGATATGCCAGTACAATGGCAGAGGTCAAGATCAACTCCAGGACTCGCCTGGATCTGCGCCTGGACAGGCCCTCCGGGCCACCCTGCTTTGCCGAGATAAAGAACTGCACCCTTGTTCACCCCAGTGGTGCTGCTTCCTTTCCCGATGCGGTCAGCAGCCGGGGAACCAAGCACCTCCAGGAACTGATTGAATTGCGGGGAGCCGGATACCCGGCCATGGTTTTATTTCTGGTGCAGCGCATGGATGCTAATCACTTCGTCCCGGCCTGGGATATCGATGCAAAATATTCTTCCTGGCTGGTTGAGGCATGGGAGAGGGGAGTGGAAATTCTGTGCTACGATGTTCACATCACCCTGCAGCATATCGAAATAAATTCCTCTATACCCGTCAAGCTGCAGAGGTGTTGAGACAGCCCTTCCTGGGGTAAATTTCTTTTCCCGGAGGGGTAAATCAACTCGGGAGGGGATCACAAACTAAAGAAAAAGCCGGGACAGCGGCTGCCCCGGCTTTTAATCGCCCTATTGAACACCCAGCTTGTCCTTCAGGGAACTCAGGGTGTTCTTCATTAGCATGGATATAGTCATGGGCCCCACTCCGCCGGGAACCGGGGTTATATATCCCGCGATCTCCTTGGCTGCATCAAAGTCCACGTCTCCGCGCAGGATGGGAACCATCTTATTGGGATCCTTCTTGCTGGGCTTTTCTCCTACCCTGTTAACCCCCACATCGATAACGCAGGCGCCCTCCTTGATCCACTCCGGCTTGACCAATCCGGGCACGCCGGCGGCCACGATCAAGATATCCGCCCGCTTGCAATGATAGGCCAAATCCTTGGTTCTTGTATGCACCACAGTCACAGTAGCATTCCCACCTGGTCCCTTCTGAATCATCATATTGGATATGGGCTTGCCCACGATATTGGATCTGCCCACTACCACTACTTCCGCTCCACTGGTCTCCACCCCGGCCCGCTTAATCATTTCCAGGATTCCAGCCGGAGTGCAGGGAGCGAATTTCACCTCGTCGCCTCCGATCAAGAGACGTCCCAGATTCACTGGATGGAAGCCGTCCACGTCCTTGTCCGGATCGATTGCATTCAATATTCTCTTCTCATTGATGTGATCCGGTAGGGGAAGCTGCACTAGAATACCGTGGATGGTGTCGTCCTGATTATACTGTTCGACAAGGCTCAGCAGCTCCTCCTCGCTGATATCCTCGGAACGCGTGTCCTGCACCTCCTTGAAGCCTAGTTCGTGCGCGGTCTTGATCTTGAGGGAGACATAGGACTGGGAAGCCGGATCCTCACCCACAAGAATGGTTGCCAACCCGGGCACTTTGCCATGCTTCTCCTTGATCTGCTCCACTTCCTTTTTGACTTCCTCCAGGATGTCCTCTCGGATTTCCGAGCCCTTGATGAGTTGTGCCGTCATCAGCAAACTCCTTTTGCTTGCCTCGTTGCGGAATTTTGACCCCTCCTGCCCTGATTCGCTTCCGGCTCACAGAGCAAGGACGATCCTGACTTCGTATCTGTCCCAGATTTAAGGTTAATATTCAATGTAATCTAGGCGAGGAAAAAACTCCTTGTCAAGGGAGAACAGGAAATAAACCACGGAACATGACAGCTCGCACATCTACTTTGGCAAGCGGTGCGCCGCCATAACCGAACCGTAATAGGCTCCATTTTCCCCCAGCTCCTCCTCGATACGGAGCAACTGATTGTACTTGCTCAAGCGATCGCTTCTGCTCAAGGATCCGGTTTTTATTTGACCCGCGTTCATGGCCACTGCCAGATCGGCTATGAAATGATCCTCGGTCTCGGCGCTTCGATGAGAAACCACATTCTTATATCCGCTCTTCTTGGCCATTTCCATGGTGGACAGGGTTTCACTGAGGGTACCTATCTGGTTCAGCTTGATCAGCACGGAATTGGCCACGTTTTGATGGATGCCCCGAGAGAGTATTGCGGGGTTGGTCACGAATACGTCATCACCCACCAATTGGACTCTTTGCCCCAATTCCTGGGTCATCGTTATCCAGCCTTGCCAGTCCTGTTCAGCCAAACCGTCCTCTATGGAAACCACCGGATAATCGGAAACTAGCTGCCGGTAATAGTCTATCAGTTCTGCTGAGGAAAAACGCTTGTTCTCTCCGGCGAAGGAATAGACCTCTTCACTTTCCTGGTAGAACTCCGAGGCAGCCGCATCTATACCCAGGCCCACATCCTCGCCTGGCTCGTATCCGGCCTCCTGTATCGCTCTCTTGATGTACTCGAAAGCCCTGCGATTGTCCTCCAAGTTCGGGGCGAACCCCCCTTCGTCCCCGACAGAGGTAACATGACCCTCCTTACCCAGAATGGCTTTAAGGGAATGGAAAATCTCGGATCCCATTTGCAGGGCGCGGGAAAAGCTCTCCGCTCCCAAGGGCAGAATGAGGAACTCCTGTATGTCAAGATTGTTCGCCGCATGTGCGCCGCCGTTTATGATGTTCATCTGGGGGACGGGGAGAGTTTTGGCTCCCACTCCGCCCAAGTATCGGAAAAGGGGCTGCCCCAGATAGGCTGCCCCGGCGCGGGCCACAGCCATGGATACTCCCAGGATGGCGTTTGCTCCCAGCTCACTTTTATTCTCAGTTCCGTCCAGGTCAATAAGGGCCCGATCCAGGCCCATCTGATCCAGTGCATCCATCCCTTCCAGCTCGGCAGCAATCCTTTTGTTGACATTATCCACTGCCTTGCTCACACCCTTGCCCTTGTATCGGGACTGGTCCTTGTCCCGCAGCTCAAGCGCCTCTCTGCTGCCCGTGGAAGCGCCGGAAGGAACAGCTGCCGCTGTCCTGATGCCGCTTTCAAGCTCCACTTCCACTTCCACGGTGGGAGTGCCTCTGGAATCCAGAATCTCTCGGGCCATCACCTCCACAATACTGCTCATAAAAAATCTCCAGATTTTTTTTTGTTCTCTTCTGACCCTACAGAACAAAACGCTCTTTCCTGCTGCTCAAGCCCTGTCCTGCTTCTGCTTCGGATCTTCCTCCCCGTCCCAGTCGAAAACCTTGGCCCGGCTGACATACAAGAGTCCCAAGTGAAGCAGGTGGGGACGGACTGATTCCAGCGCAGAGGAGATGGAACTGATCATGGGGGCCAGGCCCCCAGTTCCCACAACGCGCACCGGTCCCTGCAGATAAGGCCTAACCTTGTTGCAGAGACCATCGATCATGGAGGCGAAACCGAAAAGGAATCCATGATTGAGGCTGGTCGCAGTGCTGTTGCCCATCACCAGCTCCGGAGAGTCAAGCTCCAGGCCTATCCTGGGCAGCTTGGCAGTGCCGCCTCCCAGCGACCGCAAGGAAGACTTGATCCCCGGGCAGATAAGTCCGCCCCAGTAGGAATCGTTCTGGACGCACTCCACAGTGGTGGCAGTGCCGAAATCCACCACGATCACTCCCGGCTCTTGGTATTCGCATCTGGCCGCATAGGCGGTAACCAACCTGTCCGAGCCCACTTCTTCCGGATTGGCATATTGATTTTGCAGGGGGATCGCGATATCCCCAGGAACAAAGTAGACCGGTGCGTGCGAATAGCGTTTTCCCGCCTGCCGCAACAAGGAAACGTCTTCCGGAACCACCGACGACACGACCCAGGCCACTAGCTCTTTCGGAACCCC
>CAYSPQ010000067.1:0-7663 GCA_964432965.1 uncultured Desulfohalobiaceae bacterium | reverse complement strand
ACTGCCAGCCTGCCCAGGCAGGAGGTGGTTGCCCTGGCCGCCTTTGCCGCGGGCATAAGGATGGAGTCGCTTCTCTTCCTTCCCGCCCTGGCCTTCAACATGACCGCCTCCATACTGGTGGGGCATTACCTGGGCAGCAAGGACGTCTCCGGTGCGCGACAAATAGGACTTCGCACCCTGGGCTACGGCTGCGGGCTGATCACTTGCATGGGAGCCATTCTCTGGATCTTCGTCCCCGAGATTGCAGCTATCCTGACGGATAAGCCGCTTGTGGAAGCGGAAATAATGAACTACCTCTACTTCAATATCGCAGCCATTCCCTTCACCGGCACCTCCATGATTCTGGGCGGGGTGTTTATCGGAGCAGGAGCCACGAAATTCAATATGTTAGCCATAGGGGGCACGGTCTGGCTTGTCCGGCTTCCCCTGGCCTATCTCCTGGGCCACTTCGTCCTTGTCTCTGCCACGGGGATCTGGGCGGCCATGCTTATTTCCCAGATAGTCCAGGCCTCTTTGATGTTTTTCCTGTTTTCCTTTAAGCAGTGGTACAGATTCGCTATGCGCTAACTCCACACAATCACCCTCTAAAGGGCAAACATCTGTGATTCCTCTTTAGGTAAATCAACAAGCAAGAAGATCGCTGCATTGTAGCATTACCTTTTGCTTCGTAGGGAAAAGAGCCAAGTTATATGTAAATTTGCCAGCTTGAGCTTTTGTGGCAACCCTAACTATCAGGCAAAAGAAGAGAGAGCGAGTATGAGTCAAGAGGTGAGAATCGGATTCGCCGGCACCGACGCCCGAACGCTTTTGAGTGCCCAAGTGGTCTCCACCGCGGCCAGCGAAGTGGACCAGTCCACCTACCGCGGGGTGGTTATACGTGGAACATCCTCCATGCCGGTCCTGGCCGGTCCAAAATGGTTCAACTGGCCGGTGGACTTTTTGCCCACGCAGGAAAACACCACCGCTTCCTACGGGGAAACCATCCTTTCCGCCCTGCAGGATGGCTCCCTGCATTACGTGCTGTCCATGCCCGAGGCCCTGCAATACAACGGCATAGTGGACATGCTGCAGGAAAAGGGCTTTGGGGAGCATATAGCAGGCTTTCCTAGCTCGGCCGCCTTCATAGAAGGGGACAAAGCCAGGTGCAAACAGATGTGCCAGGAGGCAGGCATTCCCACAGCAGATGACTGGGAGATCGTGGACGCCAGATCCTTTCCCCAGGTACAAAGGGTTTGCCTGGACTACCTCCACCGCTTCGGGGGAGCGGTCCTCAAGTATCCCTACAGCGCAAGCGGAAAGGGGGCCAGGATCGTATTGGACGGCTGGCAGGTCCCGGATGTGTATGACACCCTGCTGGCCGACTACAAGGGTGATTATAAAAAAATGTTTCACAACAACCCCTGGCCCCTGCTGATAGAATCCCGCATGTCCGGCGTGGAAATCAGCTTTACCATTCTGGTGGACGGGGAGGGGCACTTCCAGATTCTGCCCACCTCGCTGGATTACCCGGAACGCTACCCCGGTCCCGCGGGCAAGGCCAATCCCATCACTGGGGGGATGGGCAGCATTTCCCCGCACCCCTTCGAAACGCGTGAACTCATGGACATGGCGGCAGAGCGCATCGCCCGGCCCTTTATTGAGCATTTAAAGGAGCAGGGGATCTTGCGTCCTTGTGTACTCTACCCCGGCTGCATAGCCTCTTTTGTCCAGGACGACCAAGAGGGGCTCCGCCCTCATTCCCTGCGGGTCTGCGAATTCAACATTCGACCCGGCGAGCCTGAATTCCAGGCCGTAGTGAGGCGCCTGCGCAATCTTGGCGCCCTCATCCGGGCCATGTTCCAATCCCGCTTGCACCGAGTCTCTCCCGAGGTCCGCCAGGATCAGATCAGCATATGCCTGGGCCTGGTAACCGGTCCCGGAGGCCCGGACGGACAAAGGGGCTACCCCTGGAGCGTAACCAAACACGAGCCAGTGGAGATAGATCTTAAGTACTTGAGGAACAAGAACTTGCAGCTTGTGCCCTCTGGAATGGGCTATTCCCCGGAAAAAGGGCTTTATTCCGACGGAACCCGTGTGGCCTATCTGAACGCTAACGCCACCTTTGACCCCAGCACGGGATTTTCCGAAGCTGCCCAAAAGCTTCAGCACCGCATTCTCAATGCCTACCGCTCCAACCGGGTCCGAGTGGTGCCTAGAGAAGATCCCCAGGGCAACAGGCTGGATATTCGGGAGGACATAGGTTCGCATTTCTCCATTGCCCAGGACATCTTTTCCCGCTCCAGAAGATAAAGGCCGCATGCGGTTGTCAAGCCTTGAGTCCCAGAAAGGATATATGACAGATACAAGATGCATCTGCAAAAAATTAAAATGTGGAATTTACTTTTCAGATGCTTGATCGTAACTTATTGATTTTTCTGCCTGCCCCGTGTATTTTCTTCCAATACACCGGGGTGAAACCTTGTCTTTATTTCACTGGGGTTATCCGTCCTCTGTCTTCTGTCATCTGCGCCTGCAAAAAAGACTTTTTGCAGGCGCATCATACAATACAAAGGCTAAAGGGAAGCCGGCTGCAACTCACCAGCCGGCCGAGATATTTGACACCAATTCCTCTCGCCAATTCAACAGGTTGAACAAGCAAAAACACAAAAGCTCTGTCAGCCTTGACCAGCTTTTGTTTCCTTTTTCACAAGACAAGCAACCCTCCTTAACTGAGTTCAGATTTGCTTCTTAACTCAAAACACTCACCTCAGGCAACAAGGTTGCACCCTTTTTGCCTGATCTGGCACTCACCAACCAGCATTCCTTTCTGGGGTTCAAGACTTGACAACCGCATGCGGCCTTGTTATTAAATGCACAAGCAAATTTCAGGGCTTGTCTGAGCTTTCACGCATGACCCTAGATTAACACCATGGAAAGCGCTTCTCGCTATTCGAGAAAAAAGGCAAGAAACCAGAGGGAAAACCACTTGATCCTGCTTGCTTGAAATGGCATAAGACCCAGGAAAATAAAAAAAAGGAGAGGCATATGGCCGAAATCGGACACGGAGGAAAACCCATTCAGGAACGGATCATGAAGCCGGACGAAGCCAAGGAGGCGATCAAGGACAAGCCCCAGTACCCGGTCAGAAAACAGCTGGCCAACGAGATCATAAGCTTGTCCTACGGCTGGTTCAGCCCCTTGGAAGGATTCATGAACAAGAGCGATGTTGATTCCGTGGTCAAGAATACCACGCTTTCCGATGGCACTGTCTGGCCCATCCCCATCCTGTTCGACATGAGCGAGCAGGAGATCAAGGATTATGGAGTGGAAGCCGGCAAATCCCTGGTTCTCACCTTTGACGGCAACCCCATGGCCCTTTTCGAGGTGGAGGATGTTTTCGAGTATGATCGCGAGGCCATGTGCCAGTCCGTGTTCGGAACTACCGACTCTGAGCATCCCGGCTGCGCCCGCACCTATGGCTACAAGGACAAGTTCGTGGGCGGCAAGATCACTCTGCTCAAGGAACCCACCATAAACGAGCCGTTCAAGGGCTACTTCCATCCACCGCTGAAGATGAGGCAGATAATCAAGGAACAGAAGGGATGGAAGCGCACGGTAGCCCACCAGACCAGAAACGTGCCCCATACAGGCCACGAGTGGCTGATGAAGAGCGCCTTTTTCCAGACCTATGGCGACCTGCCCGTGGAAAAGGTGGAAGTCGGAGTGATTGTGAACGCCATCATCGGGGAGAAGCGCAAGAAGGACTACATCGACGAGGCCATCGTCCTCTGCCAGGACGAGCAGGGCAAATCCGGATACTTCGGGCCACACAACTTCATGACCTCCATTACCTTTTGGGACATGCGCTACGCCGGACCCAAGGAAGCCATATTCCACGCCATCCTGCGCACCAACCTGGGAATAACCCATCACATGTTCGGCCGGGACCACGCCGGAGTGGGCGACTACTACGGCGGATACGATGCGCATTACATGCTGGAAAAGTACCGGGACAAACTGGACATCACTCCGGTCTATTCCATGAACTGGCTGTACTGCCCGGTTTGCGCGGAAATCACCAGCGAGGGCCTGTGCAACCACAAGGACAAACAGCAAAAATTCAGCGGCACCCTCATTCGCAGCATTGTCACCGACGGAGTCAAGCCTCCGCGATTGATCATCCGGCCCGAGGTATTCGACGTGGTGCAGCAGTGCGCGGAAAAATACGGTCAAGGTTCCCCCTTCGTCACAGACGAGTACCTGGAGAACAGGAACCCGGTGTTCAATATCGAAGCACTCTAGCCCCCAAGAGGAGGTTTGGACATGGCAGACGGCAAGAATCCCATTTACGTATGGGTTAACGAGGAGCGCTATCAACAATTGCAGGAGGCCGGCTTGGCCCATCACACAGAGGAGCGGCTCGCCGGTTTGAAAGTGCTCATAGCATACGCAAATGACGAACAGGCCAAGATACTGGTCAACGAGTTCGGGGCGAAGCACGACACTTCCACCACCGGCAGCATTGAGCTCCTGCCGCCCAAGGTCAAGGACAAGATCTTCGAGAAGGTGGTGGAAAAGCGAAGCCTGGATGTAATGGACGATGTATTGAAGGAAGTGCGCTAGGCGGGCGCCACGGGGTCGCAGGGCCCCGTGCCGTCTCGTAGGCGTTGGTGCTCTCGCTCTGCTGGGCGGGAAATCACCACAAACGGGCAAGGAGGAGAAACATGCCATCTTATGTGATTCCGGAGAAATGCGACGGCTGCAAAGGCGGAGAGAGAACGGCCTGCATGTACGTCTGCCCCAATGATCTGATGATCCTGGACGCGGAGGAAATGAAGGCCTACAATCAAGAACCTGAGCAGTGCTGGGAGTGCTATTCCTGCATTAAGATCTGTCCCCAGGGAGCCATGGAGATCAGGCCCTACGCCGACTTCGCTCCCATGGGCGCCACCAGCATCCCCCTGCGCAGCGGCGAGGACATCATGTGGACGGTGCAGTTCCGTAGCGGAGAGGTCAAGCGCTTCAAGTTCCCCATCCGCACCACCGCCGAAGGTTCCATCGATCCCTTTGCCGGTTACGGCCAGGGCGAACCGGAAAACCTGGAGGACGAGAAGCTGTTTAATGAGACCGAGCTGCCCACTCCCCAGGGACCGATCCAGGAAAAATTCGACGTGAAGGATGCAGACGCTACCCAGACCTGGAAGAATCCCGACTAAAGCAAATGGACTTTCGGCTATCGCGGGATCTTAGGAACAAACCAGGAGAACAAAAGGAGAGGGAATATGCCTCAGTTGCCAACTAAAGACGTCACTAAGGGCCTGCCCCTTGCTGAGCCTGAAGTGGTGGAGATGGATACGGAAGCCCTGATTGTCGGCGGCGGCATGGCTTCCTGCGGAGCCGCGGTTGAGGCCGTCCGCTGGGGGGACAAACACGGAGTCAATGTCCTGCTGGTGGACAAGGCGGCCATGGAGCGATCCGGAGCTGTGGCTCCCGGCCTGTCCGCAATCAACACCTATCTGGGCATGAAGCAGGGAGAGAACACCCCTGACGATTACGTGCGCATGATCCGCAACGACCTCATGGGCATCGTCCGCGAGGATCTCATCTATGATGTGGGCCGCCATGTGGACAATTCGGTGCATCTGTTCGAGGAATGGGGGCTTCCCGTTTGGGTCAAGCACGAAGGGAAGAACCTGGATGGCGCCAAGGCCCAGTCCGAGGGCTTCAAGGTGCGCGAAGGGGCCCAGGTGGTTCGTTCCGGACGCTGGCAGTGCATGATCAACGGCGAATCCTACAAGGTTATCGTGGCCGAGGCTGCCAAGAATGCCCTGGGCGAGGATCGCTATCTGGAGCGCATTTTCGTGGTCAAGGTCCTCCTGGACGCAAACGAGCCCAATAGAGTCGCCGGTGTTATCGGCTTCTCCACCCGGGAGAACAAAGTATACATCATTCGGGCCAATGCCATCCTGGTGGCCGCGGGCGGCGCGGTGAACGTATACCGGCCCCGCTCCACTGGAGAGGGAATGGGCCGAGCCTGGTATCCAGTGTGGAACGCGGGTTCCACCTACGCCATGTGTGCCCAGGTCGGAGCGGAAATGACCATGATGGAGAACCGCTTCGTGCCCATTCGCTTCAAGGATGGATACGGACCCGTGGGTGCCTGGTTTCTGCTATTCAAGTCCAAGGCGGTCAACTCCAAGGGCGAGGACTACGTGCAGACCAACTGGAGCATGCTCAAGCCCTATCAGGATCGCGGCTACGCAACTGGCTCCGTGGTTCCCGCCTGCCTACGCAACCATTTGGCCATGCGCGAGATGCGGGAGGGACGCGGACCGCTGTTCATGGACACCGCTACCGCCCTGCAGAACACTTTTGCCGAGATCAGCAAGCAGGAGCAAAAGCACCTTGAGTCCGAGGCCTGGGAGGACTTCCTTGATATGTGCCCCTCGCAGGCCAACCTGTGGGCAGCCTTGGACATCAAGCCAGAAGAGCACATGTCCGAGCTCATGCCCACTGAACCCTATCTGCTGGGATCGCACTCCGGCTGCTGCGGAATATGGGTCTCCGGACCGGACGAGGACTGGGTGCCGGACGACTACAAGATCAAGGCGGACAACGGAAAAGTCTACAACCGCATGACCACGGTCAACGGCCTCTTCACCGCAGCGGACGGAGTAGGCGCCTCCGGGCACAAGTTCTCCTCCGGATCCCACGCAGAGGGCCGCATCGTGGGCAAGCAGCTGGTACGCTGGTGCGTGGACCACAAGGACTTTAAGCCTCAGCTGCAGATCTCCTCCGAAGATGCCAAGAACATGGTCTACCAGCCCTGGTACACCTTTCAGGAGACCAAGGATTACTCCACCGATCCCACGGTCAACCCCTACTACATCACGCCTAAGAACTTCATGGACCGCCTCATCAAGCACAGTGACGAATACGGCGGCGGATGCTCCACCATGTACATGACCTCCGAGGCCATGCTCAACCAGGGCTTCCTGCTGCTAGATATGCTGGAGGAGGACGCCAAGAAGCTGGGCGCCCGTGATCTGCACGAGCTGATGAGGGCCTGGGAGCAGTACCACCGCCTGTGGACCGTACGGCTGCACATGCAGCACATCGAGTTCAGGAAGGAGAGCCGCTATCCCGGCTTCTACTACCGCACCGACTACATGGGAATCGACGACTCCACCTGGCTCTGCTTCGTGAACTCCAAATACGATCCGGAAAAGAACCAAGTGACCCTGTTCAAGAGGCCCTACATCAAGATCATTCCGGATCCCTACGCACCGTAAGCTATCCTTTCGCCGCGGGCCGCGGAAGCGGCCCGCGGCGAACTTCAAAAACAGCTCCTCCTGGACGAAATTTATTTTTGTACAGGACGAACTGTTTTTGATTTGCATGTGCTTGCGCTAGTCGATTTCAAACGAACCACGGTTTCCAAGGTCCCTGCCAAACGAGGAGAGGGAGGATTTTTCATGTCAAAAAGCATACTGGTCATTGGAGGCGGCTTCAGCGGAATAACCGCTGCGCTGGAAGCCGCCGAACTGGGCGAGGAGGTCTACCTCCTGGAAAAGAGCCCCTATCTGGGCGGCAGAGTCATGCAGCTGAACAAGTATTTCCCCAAGCTCTGCCCCCCCTCTTGCGGACTGGAGATTCAGTACCAGCGCATCAGGAACAATTCCAA
>CAYSPQ010000066.1:0-7753 GCA_964432965.1 uncultured Desulfohalobiaceae bacterium | reverse complement strand
ATGGGCGGAACAGGAATCGAACCTGTGACTCCCGGCTTGTAAGGCCGATGCTCTGCCAACTGAGCTATCCGCCCTTGACTGCGAAATCAATATAAACAAGAGCGGATTTGCTGTCAAGAAGCATCTTCTTGGCCGGAAGCAAGGGTGGAGGCTATCTTTTCCTGGAGCCCCTCCACAAAGGCTTGCGGATCTTCGGCTTCACGTATCGGTCTTCCCAGTACCACGTGATCCGCTCCATTGTCAAATGCTGTCACCAGGTCCACTGTTCGCTTTTGGTCATCCTCTGGCCGGATATGCGCACGTACACCGGGAACCACCGCTAACAAAGCGGAGCCAAGCTGGCTTCTTATCTGGGGCAGCTCCAAGCCTGAACAAACGATTCCCGTACAACCGGCCTCCTGGGCCATGCGGGCCCGTTGGAGAGCCAGATCGCCCGGAGATCCAGAAAAACCCATTTGCAGCAGGGAATCGGATTCCAGTCTGGTCAGGACAGTGACCGCCAGAATTTTTGTCCGGCCGCTTGCCTCACAGGCGGATTCCAGAATGGCCTGGTCTCCGTGCACGGTGAGTGTGGACACGGGACGGTGCCTTATCTGTTGCACCGAGGCCTGCACTGTCCGCGGGACATCGTAGAGCTTGAGATCCAGCATGACCTGATGGCCTTGCTGCAGAATCCAGTCCACTATCCGCCAGCCACCGGCCAGGAAGAGCTCCATGCCCACCTTGTAATAGGTTATGCGGTGGGAGAGAAGGCTTACCCATTCTTGGGCCTTCTGCTCAGTGTCCAGATCCAGGGCAAAGATGATGCGCTGGTCCAGAGGGATGTCCTTTTTCTGCATATGCCTCGTCTGCGCCTGAAGAATCGAGCCAGGGAGCCGATCAATCCAATTCCTCTGCATTAAACAATGCAAAGGGGTTGTGAGTATTCCAGGGAAATGGAGACCATAGAGCAAGAGCAAGGGTCTTCACTAAAGGCTTTTGTATTAGTAAAAAGGGGGGGAATCAAGTTTCTTTTGGGGCAGACCCATAACGGTTTGCCCTGCCTTGCAATGCTCTGGCCTGTTTTCTTGGGTTGCCCGCGCACGTGAGCTTTTTGGAGGCTGATAGCCGCGAATCCTTTGTTTACTGTCCGTTTAGTAGGTGCATACTGCTAAAAAAGCAACCTGTTCCCATTTGCCATAAAAAGAGCAGCGAGAGCAGAGGATATGCCCTTCGGCTCCGGCACCGCAGGAAACTCGCTACCCAGGGGAGGAGGGCTGCTTCCCTGGCAGGCCTTTCTGGTCTTTGCCATTCTCGGTCTTGCCGCTACCGAGTTTACGGTGCCGGCATTGGTGGCTGCCTCCCTCTTCTCCCTCGGTCTCTTCCTCACTGGCAGCAAAAGCACACCCGCTATGGCAGTAGCTTTTTTTGTCCTGGGCTGGTTGGTAGGTGTGTTCAGCCTCTCTTCGCCCCCTCCCTTGGATCCTTCCGAGCTGCCGGAATGGATGGCGGAAAGAGAGGAGGTAATGGTCCAGGCCCGGGTGGAGAGAGTTCATCCCAAGCCGGAGGACAGGATTCAGATCATTCTTGAGCGCCCGCTAATTGAGCGGGAAGGCCAGAAGGAGAGGCTGAGCAAGGATCTGGTCTGGAATTGGTACTCTCCGGAACGGATGCCCTCCCCGGGGGATAAGCTGCATGCCCGCTTCAGGCTGGAGCCGGTTAGAGGGGACTTGAATCCTGGAACCTGGGACACTAGGCTCTACTGGGCAAGACAGGGGGTGGGATACAGGACCAGCACGGAGGGCTCGGAGGGCATAAAGTCCTGGGAAAGGAACACGAGCGAGCTCTGGCAGACCAGGCAGGACATAGTTGACTCGGTCAGGGAGAATACCCCGCAAGGGGCGGGGTCGGGCATACTTCTGGCTCTGCTCTGCGGGGAAAAATCCGATCTGAGTTATTCCCAGCTGGATTTGATCCGCCGGGCCTCTCTTTCCCATGTGCTTGCTCAATCCGGGCTGCATCTGGGCTTCCTGGTGGGGTTGGGATGGATAATGGCCCACGCAGCTGGATGGTTGCGGCCGGGAATATATTTGTACCTGCCCAGGCTCAAGCTGATGGTGGTCTTGACCCTGCCCTTGGCCCTTATCTACCTCTGGCTGGGGGATTTCAGGCCTTCGCTGCTGCGAGCCAGCCTCATGTTTGTCTTCTGGGGTATACTATTGTGGCGGGGCAGGGGAAGTGTGCTACTGGACGGCCTGCTCGCCGCCCTGGTGGTTATTGTTCTGGTCTGGCCACTGGGGATCTTCGACCTGAGCCTGCAGCTCTCAGTCACTGCCGTGGCGGGAATAGTCCTCTTCTGGCCCCTGATCTCCGGTTGGCTGCATAACCGGCTGCCTGCCTTCCTGCAAGGAGCTGCGCCCTTCTACTTCCTCTCCATCCTGGGAATCAGCCTGGTGGTAAATGCCGCTTTGCTGCCCCTCTTCCTCTGGTACTTCGGCATGGTCAGCCCACATCTCTATCTGAACCTTCTCTGGATTCCTGTGGTGGGCTTTGTGGTTATGCCAGCCGGCCTAGCCGGGCTGGCCTCCCTTTGGCTGCCGGGGCTGGAAGCATGGGGAGCCTGGCTTCTTCATGCTGCAGCACTCGTGCTGCAACAGCTGTTCTCCTTGCTGCAAGCCATGGATGGTGCCGGATGGCTGGAGGTCTTGATTACTTACCGGCCGCGCTGGCCGGAAATGCTGGGCTATTGGACCCTCTTGGCCTGGCTTCTGCTCATTTGGCGTCATGGGGTCAAAAAAACCTGTCTGTTGGGTGTTTGCGCCTTTGTCTTGCTCTTGGCCCCGTCTCTGTACAGCTCGCTGCTTGAGCCCTCCAGGGTGAATCTCAGTGTCTTCGACGTGGGCCAGGGTCAGTCCCTTCTGGTGGAGACCCCGCAGAAGCGGGTGCTTATAGACGGCGGGGGCTCCTGGGTCAAGGATTACGACGTGGGTCGCCTGGTCCTCTCTCCAGCTCTCTCCTGGGGGCGTTATCCGAGCTTGGATCGAGTGGTCCTGACTCATCCGCATTACGACCATGTGCGCGGGCTTTACTATATACTGCAAAATTACCGGGTGCAGCGCTTTTCCTACAACGGCCAGTGGCCCCAAGGGTGGGACGGTCGGCGGTTGAGGAGAATCATCCGGCAGGAGGAGATATCGCATGGCGTCCTCAAGCCGGGGGAGGAAATCGATCTGGGTGGTCGGAAGAGGCTGGAGGTTCTGCATTCCGGGGTGGACTCGGACCTGGATCCCAATGACGCCAGTTTGGTTCTGCGCTTGGTGGCAGAGGATAAAGGGCTGGCCCTGCTTCCCGGGGATGTGGAGCAGGAGGGCATAGACCGGCTTCTCTCGGGTGACAGGGAGCTCGAGGCCCAAGTGCTGATTTTGCCCCACCACGGCAGCAGCAGCAGCAAGAGCAGGGAGCTGTACAGGGAGGTGGATCCGGAGATAGCGGTTGCCAGCTGTGGCTATCTGAATCACTTCCGTTTCCCCCACTCCAGCGTGGAGTCCGCCTTGCAGGAAAGGGATATACCCTTGCTGAGCACGGCGAAAAACGGCAAAATCCGGATTGATTGGGAGCTTTCCTCCTTGCAGAGGGATGTTTCCGTGTACCGCGGAGAAAAGGAGCTGAATACGCGGGAAGAATAGATATCTGGGCCGGGCTGGAGAAAATGGTATGAAGGAACAGGTAAGACTCAGGCGCTCGGTGCTTACCGTGCCGGCCAACCGGGAGAGAATGGTCTCCAAGGCTTTGCAGAGCGGGGCGGACCAGGTAATGCTGGACCTGGAGGACAGCGTTCCGGTAACGGACAAGGAGGAGTCCAGGGAGGTGGTAGCCCGCAGCTTTCTCCATCTGGACTGGAAGGATGTTGTCCGCTCCTTTCGGATCAATTCCATGGACTCGCCCTTTGCCTATCGGGATTTGATCGAGGTTGTGGAAAGGGCGGGGCACTGCCTGGACACGGTTGTAGTGCCCAAGGTCCGGGAACAAGCGGAAGTCCTGGCTGTGGACATATTGTTGAGCCAGATCGAGTCCCGGATGGGAATAGAGCAAGCTATCGGGCTGGAAGCAATTGTGGAGGACGCCCGGGGGATGCTCAACGTGGAGGGGATCGCCGCAGGCTCCTCCCGCCTAGAGGCCCTGGTTTTCGGTATTGCCGATTACGGCGCCTCTCTGCGCATGCCCAGCCGGGGAGCTAGCGGTCACGGAGAGGAGGATCCGGACTATCCCGGCCACAAGTGGCACTATCCCCTCAGCCGGCTGATCATGGCAGCGCGGGCCGCGGGGGCGCAGGCTGTGGACGCACCCTACGGGGACTACAGGGATGAGGAGGGCTTGAAGCGTTCCTGCAGGATGAGCGCTGCTCTGGGATACGACGGCAAATGGGCGATACATCCGGATCAGGTGCCCTGGGTGAATCACATTTTTTCCCCGGACGAGTCGGAATACCAAAGATGCCGGGCAATTGTGGAGGCCTATGAACAGGCGGAGAGCAAGGGCCAGGGAAGCATATCCCTGCAGGGTCAGATGGTGGATGCGGCCTCAGTTCGTCTGGCCAGGGAAGTCTGCGCCAAATGGGAAAAGATAAGGGCCAGAGAGGATAAAGGCCCTGACTGATCTCTTTCTCCTCAGTCAGGGCCCTGCAGGCTGAATACGCTGCATGGTGGCTATTTCTTCTTTTTCTTCCTGTCCGCAAGCACCTCATTGGCGATCACGATCTTCTGGATCTGTGAGGTGCCCTCGTAGATGGTGAACACCCTGGCGTCCCTGTACAGCCGCTCCACAGGGAATTCCTTGGTGTACCCGTAGCCGCCGTGGATCTGCACCGCCTGCCCGGTAACCCGATTGGCCATTTCCGTGGAGTAGAGTTTGGCCATGGAGGCCTCCTTGGAGCACTGCTGACCTTGATCCTTCTTGACCGCGGCATTGAGAATAAGGCCTTGTGCAGCCTCCACATCCGTGGCCATGTCCGCTAGCATCCAGCGCAGCCCCTGATTCTCGGACAGGGGCTGGCCGAATTGCACCCTTTGCTTGGCGTATTGCACGGAATGCTCCAGAGCCGCCCTGCCCACGCCCAATCCTTGGGAGGCTATGCCGATGCGGCCATCGTCCAGGCCGGACATGGCCACCTTGAAGCCTTCGCCTTCGGGTCCCAGGAGCTTGTCCACCGGCACCTGGCAGTTGTCGAAGATTATGTCCGTGGTGTCCGAGGCCCGCAGGCCCATCTTGTCCTCCTTGCGCCCCACCTTGAAACCTGGCATGTCCGGGGTGACCAGAAAGGCACTGATTCCCTTGTGTCCGGCCTCCGGATCTGTCTTGGCCAAAACGATGAAGACTCCGGAGGTGGCACCTCCGGTGATCCAGCGCTTGGTGCCGTTCAGGTAGTAGTAGTCCCCCTGGCGTGTGGCAGTAGTGGTCATGGAGGCAGGATCCGATCCCGCCTCGGGTTCGGACATGGCAAAGGAGCCGATGATCTCCCCTGCGGCCATGGGGCGCAGGAACTGATCCTGCTGCTCCTGGGTGCCGAAGCGGACCAGGCTGCCGCAACAGATGGAGTTGTGAACGGACACGATTACCGCGGTTGAGGCACAACCGGCCGCGATTTCCGCCAGGGTCAGGGCGTAGGAGACGGTGTCCATCTCTTCGCCCCCGAACTTTTCCGGAACCAGCATGCCCAGCATGCCCAATTCGCCCATTTGTTTCAGGCTGTCCGCGGGATACTCCTCGTTCTGGTCGCGCTGCATGGCCTTTTCTGCCAGGTCCTTTCGGGCGAATTCCCTGGCCGACTTCTGAATCATTGCCTGTTCCTTGCTCAAAACGATTCCCATGGTGCAACTCTCCTTATTCTGTCGAACCTGATAGGCTACTGTTGATAGGACTGAATGGCGTCCATGTTAAGGAAAGCCTTTCCCATGTCAACATGATTTCGTTATTCGGACTTGCTGCAGAAAATCCTGCATGCTATAAAAGCGTAAATGAAATATCCTCAAAATTTCACGGAAAGGTGGGTGAAGACTATGCAAAGGACCCTCGCCCGAGAGGAACGGGACCTGAGCCGAGAGGACATACTTCTCGAGCTTCGAAGGGAGCGGCAAAAGAACCGGGAGCTGGAAAAGCAGCTTCGAGAGTACAAAAGAGCCGCAGAGGCCAACAGCG
Organism: uncultured Desulfohalobiaceae bacterium; assembly: GCA_964432965.1. GTDB lineage: Bacteria > Desulfobacterota > Desulfovibrionia > Desulfovibrionales > Desulfothermaceae > JAIPDU01. The sequence goes on along the minus strand of CAYSPQ010000066.1, from coordinate 1,579 downwards.
AGCTCAGAACCCTGCAGGATGTGGCCCAGGACCTGTTCGAGCTGAGGCAGGCCCAGGAGGCCCTGCAGAAGGAAAGGGACTATTTCAAGAACGTTTTGGACAACTCTGCGGATGCCATCGGGATCGTGGACTGCAGGGGGCGCTTCATACGCTGGAACAAAAGGGCGGAGGAGCTGTTCGGGTACAGTTTCCAGGAAATGAAGGGAAAGCCGGCCTTCGAGCTGTACGCGGACCAGAAAGAGCTGCAGCGGATGTTGAGCGAGCTAAGGAACAAGGGATACGTACGGGGCTATGAAATAGAGATCCGGCGCAAGGACGGCCAGGTCCTTCCCTTCGGGATGTCCATAAGCTTGCTCCAGGATCAGGGGGAAAAGATCGGCAGCGTGTGTGTAGCCCGCGATCTGAGCCAGATCAAGGAGGTTCAGCATGAGCTGAGACGTACAAATGAGCGCCTGGAGCAATTGGTGCAGGAAAGGACTGCAGAGCTGACCAAGGCTAACAGGAAGCTGGAGGAGACCAATACCGCCTTGAAGGTTTTGCTGGAAAAGAAGGATGAGAACAAAAGGGTGAACGAGGAGAATCTGGTCTACAACACCAAGCAGATGGTCCTGCCCTTTCTGGAGAAGCTGCGCGACTCCGGTCTGGAGGAGAGCCAGAGAGTCTATATCGATATCATTCGCTCCAACCTGGAGGATATCATCTCTCCCTTGCTCCGGGATCTGTCCCGCAAGCACGGCTTCACACCTGTGGAGCTTCAGCTGATGGATTTGATCAAACAGGGCAAGGAAACCAAGGAGATTGCTCATCTGCTGGGTCTTTCCAGGAGAACCATAGACACCCACCGGCACAACATCCGAAAGAAACTGGGCTTGCTCAACAAGTCAACAAATTTGCAGACCTATCTCACCTCTTTAGAACAACAGAGCTAGCCCTTTCCTGGGGATCTCGCCTGCCTGCAATCCAAGTACTTAGATATTATACGTACTACCTCCGTACTTTTCCGGTATTGTAAGCTGGAAATCCACTGCTTAGTATAATGCTCAACAATGGAGAAAAGCATCATTGATGAGGGATTTTTGTCAGAGGCCATTGCGGAGGGCGCATGAATCTGATTCCGGAACAAAGGGTTCATCAAACGGTCAAGGATATGGTTATGCGGGTGGGAACCCGTTTGCCGCAGGATGTCCTGAACGCTCTGGAGCAGGGAAGGCGACAGGAGAGCGATCCCAGGGCAGCGGAGCTTCTGCGGCAGCTTCTGGAGAATGCGGAGGTCGCAGGGAAAACCGGCTTGCCATTGTGTCAGGATACCGGGACTGCGGTATTCCTCGTGGAGCACGGGGAAGATTGCCGTGTTGAAGGGGGGATCAAGCAGGTCCTGAACAGAGCCATGGCCGAGGCCTATTCCGAGGCCTATTTCCGCAAGTCGGTTTGTTATCCCTTGAGTCGCAAAAATACAGGGGACAATACACCGGCCCTGATTCACACCGACTTGGTGGAAGGGGATTCCATACGCATCGGTTATATGGCCAAGGGCGGGGGTAGCGAGAATATGTCCCGCTGTACAAATATTACTCCGGCC
>CAYSPQ010000065.1:0-7862 GCA_964432965.1 uncultured Desulfohalobiaceae bacterium | reverse complement strand
ACATGAAGCTCTGCTCCGGGCATTTCCCCTATCTAGAGCTGGCCAGACGCGGGGTGCCCATGGGCTTGGGCACGGACGGCTGTTCTTCCAACAACAACCTGGACATGCTGGAAGAGATGAAGTTCGCCTCCCTGGCCGGAAAGGCCTATTTCGGGGATCCCACCCTGCTGAACGCGGAAGAGGCCTTCCGGGCAGCCACCCGCGACGGGGCCAAAATATTCGGCCTGGAATGCGGGGTAATCCAAGAAGGCATGTTGGCGGACTGCATTCTGGTGGACTTGAATCATCCCAAACTGGTTCCGGACTACAACCTGACCTCCAATCTGGTCTATTCCGCAAACGGTGATTGCGTAGATACCACCATCTGCAACGGCAGCATTTTGATGCGCGAAGGGAAGGTCCCCGGGGAGGAGGAAGTGATTTCCCGGGCGAGGGAAACAGCTGAAAAGCTCATGCGGCAGCGGTCCAACTGAAGTATATACCAGACCGTAATCCCGGCCCGCCCCTTGTGCTGGCGAATCTACCGAGCCCAGCGGGAAAAAAAGGGCCGGCCTGGGAGCTATTGCGCTTCTTGGGCAAGCTTCGGATTGTTACGGAGTTGTTGGGCAATGGCCTTTTCCGTCTTTCGGGCAATCTTTTGATAGTGATGCCCGTAGATAGCCAGCTCAATTGCAGTGGGCAGCGCCTTTATTCGGGTAAAGGCTGTCTTGAGGACAAGCTTCCAAAACAGCGGCCCGGATCTGGAAAAGATCCCGATGCGCAACAAGCTCTTGAAAAGAGCGATCAGTTGCTCCTTGGTGAATCTGCTCTTTGCCGTGGGATTGAAGTTGCGCACAAAGGTAAAGATCCGTTCATAATAGTACTTGGGATTGTAGATAGTGGAAATCACCCTCTTGTATCCCAATAGTAGATTCCGGCTGCCCATCTTGGGAATAAAGTTCAGGCTGCCATCTGTATTGTCACCGCTGGTTACATTTAGCAGCCTGCCCTCCTGCTTGAGGCGATTCCAGAGGCGCGTCCTGGGTATTGCTCCCAGTATTCCCACCATGGCGGTCACCACCCCGATCCTTTGAATAAAGCGGATCTGGGCGTCGAAGACGCTTTCCGTATCATTGTCAAAGCCCAGGATAAAGCCTGCCATGACCTGCATCCCGTGCTGATGAATGATATGCACCGACTCTTCCAAATCCCGGTTGACATTCATGGTCTTGCCGCATTCCTTCAGGCTTTCCAGGTTGGGAGTCTCCAGCCCCAGGAAAACCTTGTTGAAGTTGGCCTGACACATGAGCTGCATCAACCGCTCGTCGTCGGCCATGTTGACGCTAGCCTCGGTGAGCAGAGTAAAAGGATAGTCCCTTTCCCGCTGCCAGTCGATCAAGTAGGGAAGCATCCTCTTTACTTCCCTCTTGTTGCCGATGAAGTTGTCGTCCACTACGAACACGCTTCCCCGCCACCCAGCATCGTACAGGGCCTGAAACTCCTGCACCATATGCTCCGGGGTCTTGGTCCGCGGCTTTTGGCCGTTCATGATAATGATATCGCAGAACTCGCAGTCATGAGGGCAGCCCCGTGAATACTGCACAGCCATTGTGGCGTAGTCGCGCACATCGATCAGGGACCACATGGGAACAGGGGTCTGGGTGATGTCCGGTCTTTCCTGGGAGTCATAGATCCGCTCCGGCTGACCGGCTTCCAGATCTTGCAGAAACTGCGGCAGGGTGACCTCCGCCTCCCCCAAAACGAAATGATCCACTTCCGGGAAGCTATCCTTTTGGGCCTGGAAGGCCGGTCCACCAGCAACCACGGTCTTTCCTCTAACCTTGCACTGTCGGATCAGCTCCTGTGCACTGTCCATCTGAACCAGCATTCCGCTTATGAAGACCATGTCCGCCCAGTCCAGATCCTTTTCCTTGAGCTTGTTCTCAACGTTGAGATCCACCAGACGTTTATTCCATTCCTGCGGAAGCATGGAGGCAATGGTCAACAGACCCAGGGGTGGGAAGGCCGCCTTCTTGGAAATGAACTTCAGCACGTGCTTGAAGCTCCAGAATGTATCCGGATATCTGGGATATAGCATCAATATGTTCATTGGGCATCCTCCTCTTCTTCTTACTTGTCCGTCGGAGCGGACTTTTCCCGGCGGAGCCTTCCTGCTTCATGGAGTGTGCGACAACACCCAGGTAATGGCCGACATTTGCCGGGTTCTGGAAAGCCTCTCTGGGACTTTTGCTCAAGAAAACCAAAAAATCCAGAAAATAACCCAACATCCAGGCGGTTGTGCCCGGGAGAAGTTTGAGCAGAACGAGGCACTAGCCGTCGTAATAGGCGCGCAAAACCTGGCTCCGGGAAGGGTGTTTCAGCTTGCGCAGCGCCTTGGCCTCTATCTGCCTGATCCTCTCGCGAGTCACATTGAACAGCTTGCCCACTTCCTCCAGGGTGTGATCCGACTTTTCACCTATTCCGAAGCGCTTTCGCAGCACCTGCTCCTCGCGGGGAGTTAGCTCGGAAAGGATGTTCTGTATCTGGTCCCCGAGCTTGGTGTGCACCACTTCGTCCGCGGGAGCAGGGGCGCGCTTGTCTTCGATGAAATCGCCCAGGTTGGAGTCCTCCTCGTCTCCTATGGGAGTCTCCAGAGAGATGGGCTCCTTGGCGATGCGCAGGACCTTCTTCACTTTTTCCACCGGATACTCCATCCGTTCCGCGATCTCCTCCGGCAAAGGGTCCCGGCCCAATTCCTGCACCAGATAGCGGGTGGTGCGCACCAGCTTGTTGATTGTCTCTATCATGTGCACCGGGATTCGGATTGTTCGGGCCTGATCTGCTATCGCCCTGGTGATAGCCTGGCGGATCCACCAGGTTGCGTAGGTGGAGAATTTATAGCCCCGCTGATATTCGAACTTGTCCACAGCCTTCATCAAGCCGATATTGCCCTCCTGGATAAGATCCAGGAACTGCAGACCCCGGTTGGTGTACTTCTTGGCTATGCTCACCACCAGGCGGAGGTTGGCCCGGATGAGCTCCTGTTTGGCCATCAGGGCGGTCCTGTTTCCGTTGCGCATTCGCCAGAGGATCTCCTCCAGCTCGTTCACGTCGTGACAGCACTTCTCCTCCAGTCTTTGCTGGATCTCCTGCTTGCCGTTTAGCATTTCCTTGAAGGAAAAGACCTCCTCCACGGTCATGCTCAACTCTTCCGCAACTGCCACGGGGCTGGTTTCTCTTCTGTCCAGCCTGGCCAGGATCTCCTCGATCTCCGCCTGATTCCTGCCCACGGAAAGGATGTACGCGGAATAGTCTCTCTTGCAGTTATGCATCTGCCGAACATAGTCACTTATATTCTCGATCACCTCGTCGATAAGCTTCTTTTCCGGCTTTATCGCCCGCAGGCGCTCCACGATCTCTTCCTTGAAATCCAGTATCTTATCCTGCAGCCCTCGCACCCGCCTGTCCAGAGTGGCTGTATCGTTCAGCTTGTAGTAAAGGTGCTTCTTCTTGTTGTAGATCTCCCTGATCTCATCCGCCAGGTTAATGACTCTCTCCCGCTGGTTCATCTCCTCTTCCGAGGGATCATCCTCCTCAATGGTCTTGACTACGTCCTTTAGCTTAATATGGTCGTTCTTGAGTTCCTCCCCGACGCTGATCAAATACTCTATGGCCACGGGAACTTCGACCATGGCGTAGAGGACTTCCAACTCCCCCGCCTCGATCTTCTTGGCGATCTGGACCTCGCCCTCGCGGTCCAGCAGGGGAACCAGACCCATTTCGTGCAGATACATGCGCACCGGGTCCGAACTCCGGGAAAGCTCCTGGTCCTCGCTCTCCTCGCTCTCGGCAGCCATCTCCTCTTCGCTCACGCCGCTGGGCGCGTCCTTGGGAACAACCTCGATCTGCTGGTTGCTTTGGCTGTCCACAATGGCTATCTCCAGCTGCTGGAAGATGGTGATGATCTCCTCGATCTGGTCCGGCTCGTTGATGTCTGCAGGCAGGGCCTGATTGAGTTCCTCGAAGGTCAGATAACCCTTTTGCTTCCCTTTGGCGATGAGCCCTTTTATTTGCTGAATATCCTTTACGTTGCTCATCCCGCCCCCTTTGTCGACTGACTCAATTTTTGCAAAATCCTTTGCATTTCGCGTCTGTCTCCCCGAAGCTGGGCTTGGCGCAAGGCCTCTTGCAGCTCGCTGCGCCACTTTCGCTCTTTTATACCAAGCACTCTTTCCCGCAAATCCGCCCACACTGTGGAAACGTCCTCGTCTTCACGGGCCGTAATGCGGGACTGGATAAAGAATTGCCTCTCGCCCTCATCCAGATAGGGCTCAACTCCGTTCATGCCATATTCCAAAAGCTTGGACCAAAACTGTCTTCCCCGCTCGGTTCGCAAGACCTCCCCTAAACCCAGCCGCTCCATCTCCTGGATGTAGCTCGGATTGCGCACGGCAAAGCGCAGGAACTCCTTGTCCAGCCTGGCCGGAGAGCCGGCCTGGGGGCCGGCATCTCCACCCCTGCTCCCCAAGGAGACCGAGGTTTTGCCCAAGACAGCGTTTCGCAATTCCCGCTCGGATATATTCAGTCCCTCGGCCACACGGGGCAGGTAAAAGGCCTGCCAGGACCTCTGGCCCAGATTGCTCAAAAAGGATGTGGCCCAATTCATAATTTCCCGTGGAGCACTTGTTGACTTAATCATGCTCAGGCAAAAGGCAAGCCCCTCCAAGGATTGTTCCTTGAGCTCGCGGAAGCTGTCGCTTCCGAGCTTCCTGAGATAGCTGTCCACATCCTCCTCGGAGGGGAGATTTATAACATGCGCGGAGAGCCCCTGCTGCAGCACAAGCTCCGCGCTGCGCTGGGCGGCCTGCACTCCTGCCCGATCGCCATCGAAGACAAGTATCACCCGATTGCAAAGGCCGGCCAGGCGTCGGACCTGGGACCCGCTAAGGGCCGTGCCCAGTACTCCGCAGGAATTGGGGAATCCGTGTTGCACCAGGGTAAGCACATCGGAATACCCTTCTGTAAGCAGCACCTCCCCGCTTTGGGTGACTGCCTTGCGCGCCTGATACAGCCCGTAAAGATGCTCGCTCTTTTTGAATATGGGGGTATCGCTGCTGTTCAAGTACTTGGGCTCTACATCTCCGATGGCCCGGCCGCCGAAGGCGATCACCCTGCCGCTCAAGTCGTGAATGGGAAAAAGAATCCTTGACCGAAAACGATCGTAAATCCTGCCCTGTCTATTCTGGGAGAGGAGCCCAGCCTCAACCCCTTGCTGGGGGGTGTAGCCGCTCTGTTGCAGTTTACGTTTCAACCCCTCCCAGGCATCCGGGCTGTAGCCCAGCTGAAATTCCCGACCTATCTCGGAAGAAATGCCCCGGGTCTCTTGCAGGTATTTCCTGGCCTGCTCCCCGCGGGGGCCGGCCAGCTCGCTCTGGAAATAGGCCGCCGCCACGGAGTGCATCTCAAAGCACAAACGTCTCAGGGAACGTTTTTGGGCATCCTCTTCCGGGGAACCCCCTTTGCGCAGGGGAACCCCGGCCTCCTCCGCCAGGTCGCGCAGGGCTTCCCGGAATTCCAGGCCGTTGATTCGGCGATAGAACTCGATCGCATCCCCTGAGGCTTGACAGCCGAAGCAATAGAAAGCCCCCAGGGAAGGACTTACGGAAAGAGAAGGCTTGGTTTCCTGATGAAAAGGGCACACACCGCTGTATCTTTCTCCCACTTGGCGCAGCTGGACGTATCGCTGCACCAGCTGGACTATTTCCAGGCGTTCCTTGACCGCCTCTATATCCCTTCGTTCAAGGGCCATATTACAACCGAAATTCCCCTTTAAACCCCAGCCCGGCCTTTCCTGGCAGGAAAAAACCTTGCAAGACGGACCCGACACTGCTCATTCCAATTCGATCAGGGTCACCCCGTCCCCGCCCCTGTCCTCGGGAGCCAGGGAAAAAGAGCGGACTCCGGGAAAATCGCGCAGATAATCGTGCACAGCTCGGCGCAGCATCCCAGTGCCACGTCCGTGAATAATCTCCGCCTCCTCTCTGCCCTGGTATACTGCCTGATCCAGAAAGCGGGCCAGCTCGGCCTGAGCCTCCTCTGCCCGCAGCCCGCGCAGATCCAGATAGAGCTGCGAAACGGGCTCGCTCTTGACTCTGGTTGCAGCAAAACTCTTCCCGGATTTGGCCCCAGATCCTTCTTCAGGAGATAGCTCATTTTGTCCTGCCCAAATGCTCACCCCGCCCAGATCTATCTTGTAACGCGACTTTTTCTCGTCTTTTTCCTCTATCCTGCCGCTGCGACTCCAGGGGGTGTAGAGCACCTTCTCCCCAGGCTCGAAGTCCCGCTCCTGCTGCTCGGCTTCTTCTCCTCGGCCGAGCTGCGCCGCGAGTTCCTTCCTTTTCTCTCCCAGTCTCTTTTGGGCCTGCTTGCGGCCTATCCTGTCCTGCTTCCACTGCTGCAGAATCTGCTGGGAATAGCCCCGGACCTCCTCTATAGCCTGCGAGATTCGCTTTTCATATTTGTCTTGCATCTCGCGCTTCTTTTGCTGCAAGTGCTTTTGTTCCTCGTGCAGGTCGGTTAACTCCTGTTCGCGCTGCACAGCCAATTCATTCAAACGATTCAGAAGTCCGCTGGTATCCTCCCCGTCGAGCAGGAGATATTGCTCCGCCCGCTCCAGCACCTCTTCCGGCAGCCCGTGTTCCTTGGCCACGTCCAGTGCCTGGCTGGATCCGGCTTGATCGTAGGCCAAGCGATACAGGGGTTGCTTTGTGCTGGGATCGAACAGGACCGAAGCGGCGCGTACATCTTCGCGAGCCATAGCATAGGCCTTCAGGGCCGGAAAATGGGTGGCTGCCACCACCCAGCCCCCTCGCTGCAAGAGGCTGTCCATCACTGCTTGGGCCAGAGCCGCTCCCTGGCTGGGATCAGTTCCGGCCCCGAACTCGTCCAAGAGGACCAGAGAGTTCTCTCCAATACGGGGCCAGACTTCCTTGAAATACTCTATCTGGGCGGTAAAGGTGCTTACGTGCTCCTGCAGGCTCTGCTCGTCGCCCATGAAGACGAAAATGTCACTCCAAAAAGGGGCTGAGCTGTCCCGATCCGCTGGCACCGGCAGGGCGCTCTTGGCCATGAGCGCCAGCAGCCCCAATGTCTTGAGACAGACCGTTTTTCCCCCGGAATTGCCGCCAGTGATGATCAAGGCTTTTTGCGGCGGGGTGAGCTCTATATCCACCGGCTCCACATGATCTTTTTCCCACAGCAGGAGAGGATGCCGGGCTTTGCGTATACTAAGCCTGTTTCCGGGGGCCATGGTCAGCGGTGTGCCGTCCAGCTCCCGGGCCATAACCACCTTGGCCCGCAAAACATCCAGCTCGACAAGCCATTCGTAAAGCCTTTTTATTTTTTCCTCTTCCTGGCTGAGCAGGGAGGTCAGGTAAAGGAGGACCCGCCTCTTGGCCTCCCTTTCCTGCTGCTTGAGCTCCTGCAGCTTGTTGTTCAGCTCCACGAGAAAGAGCGGCTCGAAATAGCAGGTCTCCCCGCTTTGGGAATAGTCGTGTATTATTCCGGATAGGCGTCCCTTGAAATTGGATTTCAGGGACAGTACATAGCGGTCCGAGGAGATGGTAAGATAATCATCCTGCAGGAAGCCGCTAATGTTCTTCTCTTCCACGAATTCGCCGATCTTTTTAGTGCACTGGTTGTGCAGGCGCCTCACCTCGGTCCTGGTCTGCATTAGCTCCGGGGAGCTCTCGTCTCGCAACTCCCCGGCATCATCCAGGCAGCGGTGTATCCCCTGCCAGGTTTTATCCGGCCAGGACAGGGTATCCAAGCGGGAGGCCAGACGTGGCTGCCGTTCAGGGTCCAGGGAGGCCAGCACGGAGTGG